>CAYGTY010000293.1:0-5452 GCA_964352825.1 uncultured Anaerolineaceae bacterium | reverse complement strand
GGCTTGTTAATCGCTACGGATTCATGACAAATATCACAAGCTCTAGCCTTAGTGACCCTTGCTTTTATTGGTTCAAATTTACTTTGGTGACATCCGAATCGCACCATCTAGTAGAATGCCAAAGTTCTATTTATAATAGAACATATGTATATATATAGACGGGAAAATCGTATTTCACTAAAGAGATGCCACGAAAAACAGATGCAGATTAATACAGCATCTAATCAACTAGCAGTCTTTTGGGCTTTGCTTGAGTTACGAATCCAAAATATCAGTCATTCAATTAAGAATATTGCAGATTTACTACAAGGGCAACTAAGCCGTAGGTCTATCGAAATTCACCTAGATACACTAGAAAAGTATAGAGCTATCATACATCCTAGACCACATGGGAAACGGCAAGGCATTAGAAAATTCTTCTACAAACTTGACCCGTATTATATTCCATCTTCAGCATACACAGCTAAAGCTGCAAGAAGTACAAAACATAACCACCGTGCCTCACTTGCTGAAGTAGGAGTAGTTCGTTATGAAAAAGGAATTCTAGTCTTTGATCCTGAAAAACTTTTAGAACTAACACAAGTTAGTCATGATCGAAATGACTTTCTAAATTCCCTATCCTCTATATTACAGGCACTTAATGTTTCAGGCGCGTACCCAGATATAAATTTCGAGAATAAAGACGAATCTAAACAATGGTTTATAAAGCAGCTTAGAAGCGAAGAATGGGATGATGATTCTAATTTTCTGGAGTTTTTTTATGGTCTTATTTGCTTTAGGTGGCTTCAAATATATGTAAGTGAGAAAAGCCTTTTAAGGCTAATAAACAAATCACGTTTTATGTTTATGAAAATGCTAGCTAAACGAATGTATAAGCATGAATTACAAACTATTTTTGTTGATGAACTTTGGTTAGATAGAGACTATTCGATAATGTGGTTTGTGACTCAATTTAAGGGAGAAATATCACGACCTGAGGACGTTATTTCAGAAGTGTCCTATTTTTACGTATGTCAGCAATTAATTGAATGTCATAGTGATGAAAATGAAATATGGTGCATAATGAAAAAGGCTCGAGCCTTGTATCTCAAGCCTGATGCACCTTAACATAGTAAGGTGAAATCACATGACACAATTATACCATGATAGCGATATTAAGAGGCTATCGGTTGAATCTTCGATTCATCCATCATTAGTTCCACATTTCTTTAAACTATCAATTGCATCTCTTAGCCCTGATAAAGTTCGGGAAATTGCCTCTGATAATGTTGAGAAGGTAATAATCGAATTTATACGGATAGAACGTTTAAAGGGTTCAATGAAATGAGTGATATTGAATTCGATTTAACGGTTGCTTCTAATGCGGTGAATAAGTGTAACCCTGCACAAATTCGATGGCAAACCAAGTTTAACTGGACAGATCAAAACTTATTCGATCATTTGACTCGTGGTTATCCAATGTCTGTTAGCGTTTATACTCCTACTGGATCACCAAAACGTCGCAAACCTAATTTCTTACGTAGCCAGCTCATTGGTTTGGATTTTGATTATCTAACGCGTTCACAAGCAGTTGAACTAATCAACGATCCATTTGTAGTGCAATACGGATCATTTACCTATTCAACTCCAAGCCATACTCCTGATAGTCCTCGATTACGTATCGGATACGTATTAGATACTATCTTAGATAGTGTAAAAAAATATGAAGCCGTAGTTCGGGTAGTTCATAATCATATAAGTGAATTTAATCCTGATAATGCTTGTACTGATGCTTCTCGATTCTTTTATGGCAACTCTCAAACTGATCCTGAATTTACAAGATATATCGGTGCTGTATTACCTTTGCAAGTTGTACGCGACATTGCGATACAACAAAGACAAGTTACTAAGCAAGAAAAGAAACAATCGCAAGATTTACTCCCCATTCAATTTATTGAAGCAATTACGCAATCATTACGATTCAAAGGTGAAAATCGCAATGGCTTCCAAAGATGTCATTGCCCAATTCACCCACCTGATGAAGAGCCTAGCGCAATGTGGCATCCTGAGAAAAAGATTTTGTATTGTTTTCATGAAAGTAGAGGCTATCTTGCAAAAGAAGTTGGTCAAGCATTAGGCATTCAGCTATCTGATTATCGACAACTATCAACAGATAAAATCGACTTAGATCGTTTACCTAACGATGATAATAGTGAAAAATTGATCATTGATGTTGGCGATTTTGTTGTAGAAATCGACTCAGAACAAGTTGTTCAGTATGTTCTGAAAAATGAATATGGGGACGCTGAACTGTTGTTGTTTTTGACCCAAGGGACAATTATCTTTGATGAATCGGAGAAATGCTGGAACTTATGGGATGGCAATCGCTGGCGACGTGACACAAACCAGAGTATAGCTAGACTTTTGTATGATCCCTTGAGTGAAACTTATGCGCGGGTAGCAGGTCAATATACAGTTCTTTTGATAAAACTTGAAGCACAAGAAGGGGTGGATGAAGTTCTTTTGGCACGAATAAGAAAGATTAAGAAGGAAGTTGAAAGAAGACCGAAGGCTTTACGCACCTATTCACGGGCGCAGAATGTTCTAAAAATAGCTAGCCAATTACATAGTATGAAAGGTACTGAATGGGATCAAAACCCTATGTTACTTGGCGTTAGGAATGGTGTGATTGATTTAATTACAGGTGAATTACGTCAGGCTACTATGGAAGATTTTATGCGTAAGATGACTACTGTTGAATATGATCCAAATGCAACCGCCCCACGTTGGCAAGCATTCATTGCTGAAATCTTTGATGATAGCGATACTGCATTATTCATACAGCGTCTTCTTGGATATTGTATTACAGGTAAAACAACGGATCATGTATTACCTGTGTTTTATGGGCGTGGACGTAATGGTAAGGATACCTTTATTGAAGCCCTAGCTTATGTCATGGGAGATTATGCGAGTGCTGGTACTGAAGAGTTACTTATTCAACAATCAAACTTTCATGGTCAAGCTCAACCACACATTTATAATCTCATGGGAAAGCGTTTAGTTTGGGTAACAGAAACCCGTGAAGGATCACAACTTAATGTGAACCAAGTCAAGTATTTGACAGGTGCAGGTAGGCTTACTGCAAGGGCATTGTATCAAAATCCCGTTGAATTCGATGCAACCCACCACATTATCCTGTTTACAAATCATAAACCCCATGTCCCATCAGAAAGTGAGGATTATGCAATATGGAAACGCCTATTGCTGATTCCCTTGACTTTAGCATTTGTTGAAAATCCGACTTTGCCTAATGAACGCCAGCGTGATCCTGAACTCAAACAGAAGTTACAATCCGAAGCCAAAGGTATTCTAAGGTGGTTAATTGATGGGTGTTTAGCGTGGCAAGAACAAGGATTAAATCCGCCCATGTCGATTTTGAGTGCAACGCGCGAATATGCAAAATCTGAGGATGTAATCGGTGTTTTTCTTGATGAATGCTGTGAAATAAGCCCTTATGTTGAAGTTCGAGCAAAAATTGTTTTTGATGCCTATAACCAATGGGCAGAAGATAATGGCTATCCTCAATTATCGTCAAGAAAACTAGGGGATAGATTTGGTACTCAATTTGAGAAGAAACGATCTGCACAAGGCAACATCTATATCGGTTTACGATTAACACCTGATGTTGTGTAAGTTCATGTAGTTTTGTAGGGTGTATCCAGAAACTATTCTATAGATCATCATCTTTAGGATAGTTTCTGATGAAATTCTACATCTATACACAACTCTGCATTATTCATTTTGCAAAATCATCTCTGGAAGTGTTACAATGAATCAGAACAATTTTATAGAAATGCCCCCTGCGTTGCGTGAACAACCAGAGGGCGTGAGTAGCGTGATAAGGAGCACACGATACTATGGTTAAGCATACCTCAAACCCAATTGACCTGACAGTTCCAAAAAAGAGAGCTGTCATATGGAAAGCTGTTTCCTCAGAACGACAAGCCCATGAAGATAAAGTCAGTCTAGTAGAACAAGAACGCCTTGCCCGTGAATGGTGTAATGACAATGATTTTGACATTATACGTGTCTTAGAAGTACATGGGCATTCACGACGTGAAAGCGATATTATCTCAGCACTTGAAGAATTTCAGCGCAACGGTGTCTATGCCTATCATGATTTACGTCAGATGTGGCAGGATAAATCATTTGATGTACTTGTCGCTTATGCACATGATAGGCTTGGGCGTTCAAATACACTACATTCATGGGTAATTGAAAATACAATTATGAATGGAATGTCAGTATTTTTGTTACAAGATGGCGGATTTGTCGATATGCAGGACTTCCGTTATAAATTGGCAATCGGTGGCATGATGGCAGCAACGCCTGTTGATAGGCTGATAAAAGCTGCTGCTGCTGCAAAAGACAATTTAATTTTGCAGGGATTACCGACAGGTGCAAAGATACCGCTTTCACATCGTTTAATACGTGATCCACAAACAGGAAAAGCAATTGAACTTGTATTAGACGAAAGATATACGCAACTCTTTGAAGACCTTGCTGAATTATTCTTAGAAGGGATTGCATATAATTACCTCAGTCAAGAATTATTTGATCGCTATGGATATGCTAGAAAAAATGGCAAACCCTATCGTCATAATCTATTCTACGAGTTGTTTTTTACGCCAACATTTTGGGGGCATATGGCACGGGGTTATACATCAAGTAGTAAAAATGGTGATTCTCGTGGAGCTTGGGTTTTTGACGAAAGTGCAGAATTACCTGCTGGCGTAACCGTTGCGCGGGATGTCATTCCTGCTGTTTATACAGATGATTTAGCAGATAATATGAAATCAGAACTGTATCGCCGTATGGAAATTGGGGGCAATCGTCGTGCTAAAGATACCTACCGCTATGCAGGGTTATTTGTATGTGGTGTTTGTGGATCAGGAATGAGTACGCGCTCGAAGCCAAAACGGGGGCGTATTGGTGTGAAGTGTTCACGTATTTATAGCCGTGTGATGGATAGAACATGCTCACAAAATCTAATGACACCCCACCGCACATTGCAAGCCGAAATGGAAATATTGCTTACACAATTGATTGAAGGGATTAATCCCGATGTATTTCAACAAACGGAAAATCCTGACGATGAAGCAAAGACTTTGAAAACACTACGCCAAAAGCAACTCAAACTGCAACAACAGATAACGGTTCTTATAACTGAACAATCAAGCGCACCTGAAGCCACACGCGCTTTGTATCGTCAGCAAATTGAACAATTATCATCTCAATTAGAACGGGTGAATGACAAAATAAATCAGATTCAACGGGCAATGGATGATATGAAACAACAAAGCTATGATGAAGTCCGCACTATTGATGAATTAAAACGTCTTACTTTGCAGTGTTTCTGGAATTTACCCGACAGAGAAATCAATCAATGGTTGAAACGCCTGATGGGAAAACG
>CAYGTY010000292.1:0-5504 GCA_964352825.1 uncultured Anaerolineaceae bacterium | reverse complement strand
TTGATGAAACAGGAGAAGCCCTACCTCAAGTTGATATTCATGCGCTTGATAGTAAAGTCGCAGGTCTAGCGACGCGCTTGGATGGCATTGAGGGGCGAATTGATAGCAAGCTACAAGGCTTACAAGCAAGTATCAGTAATATGATTGATGATGCAGTTTCAAGGGCTGTATCACGGATTCCGATTCCAGAATGTAATTGTAGCGACAATAGTTTTGAGAGTGAACGGCGAACTGATGACCAATTGAGTGGTTTTGTACGATAAATAACATAAACCCAGCGCGGGGGAAGCGGACTCACTTTTGTTTGGTCGCAATTGCAGACCGCTCCCTCGCCACGCAACCCGACGGCAAGACGCTCGTCTGGGTCTGGTATAGATGTATTTTAGCATAAAGATACGAGTCGCTCTATCGTTAGACGCACAATTGACAGATAACAAGCCCACCGATTAGACTGACGGTGTAGATTGAGGTCGCATTTTTATAGGTGTGACCTCGCTATTTATGACAATCATACAAAGGACACATCAATGCGCTTATTAGGGTTACTTGGATGTATCGTGAGCTTGTGGGCAGTATGGACAGCATCTGCACAAGAGAGCTTTTCGGCAGATGACGGGTTTTTCTCTTTTACAATTCCTGATGGCTGGACATCAACAGCGATTCCTGATGGCTTGTCGCTATCGACTGAGTCATCGGATGTGATGGTTTATCTGGTGACACGCGTAGCTGATTCTGCCAATGATGCGATTGTCCCTGCACTGGAGCAAGTCGGTGTCACTTATGGCGCACTCGCTAGCGAAACCGATGCCCCACTCCCCAATGGTGTATGGCGACAACATATCTATAGCAATGGAGGCGACTTGGCATTGGGCTTATCTCAAGTCAAAGAGGGTCGCGCACTGGTCATGATTGTGGCAGGTGAACAAGCTGAGATACAAACCATGAATCCGCAAATCTTGAGCATCCTCACCAGTATCCAAGTCGGTGAAGTCAGTCTACCGCCGTATGTCGATACGGAGAGTTTTACAGAGCGCGAGGTTTTCTTTGGCGAAGACCCCTATGTGATGAACGGCACGTTAACTGTCCCATTGGGTGAAAGTCGTTTTCCAGCAGTCGTGATTGTTCATGGCTCAGGACCGAGTGACCGCAACGGCACATTAGGCTCATTAGCCGCCTATCGTGATATTGCACAGGGTTTGGCATCACAGGGTATTATCGTCTTGCGCTATGATAAACGGACATTAACCTATGGCGCAGATATACCACTGGACAATACCTTTACAGTCGATACAGAATCAACTGATGATGCCGTGATGGCAGTTGAGTTTTTACGCAATCAAACTGAAGTAGACCCCGATAAAATATTTGTACTCGGTCATAGCCAAGGCGCATCACTGACTCCGCGTATTATCCAGCGTAGTGATGTTGCAGGTGGGATTATGTTAGCCGCCGCCACCCGTCCATTTAGTGAATTGGTGCGTGAGCAGATTGCTTATATCAGTGAAGTGAATCCTGATGCGATGGTCAGTCCAGCGATTGTTGGTTTGCAGACCGTGGTTGATAATTTTGATAAAGTCGCGAGTGGTGCTGATTATGTCGATGTCTTTGGCGCACAAGGCAATTATTTCGAGTCGCTCAATGCGATTAATCCACTTATTACCGCCCAAGAAGTTGATGTTCCCCTACTGATTTTACAAGGTGAGCGCGATTATCAAGTAACGATGACCGACTTTAGCTTATGGCAAGCCGCTTATGGAGACAATGACAGCGTGACCTTGATGAGCTATCCAACGCTCAATCATCAGTTTATGTCACAAGGCGACCTGACACGCTTGAGTATCCCACAAGATTATGAAAGTCCTGATTTTGTCAGTGCCGAGGTGATTCAAGACATCAGTGATTGGATTCAAGCTATTGAGTAATTATAACGATAGTTGGCGTGTGAAGTTACGCAAATTTAAATGGGATGACCTGTACGCGGTGCAGGCTCTCATCAATTTAATTGCTGAGGACGAAAGCGACCCCTTCTTTTATAATTTGGAGTGGTTGCATTTTGTCCTCAATCAAGCAGGTGTCGATGCTGAACGCAACTGTTTTATTGCAACCGTCTATGAGGGGCGCATCGTGGGGTATAGTCGCATCGAAAGCAGTGAGAACCCTTCGCAACGGAAAGTCTTTGCAGGAACACATCCCAACTTCCGCAATATCGGGGTGGGACGCGCATTGATTGCCCTCAGCGACTTTAATTTACAGACGATTCACCCCGCGAACACCCCCCTGACCATCATTCGCCGTAGCTCTGCTCATACCGCCTCTGCCCATCACATCCTGACCGAAAAGGGCTATCAGCAAACAGGCACAGATGACAATGATAAGCTCTTATGGAAGAGGCAGATTCAGTAAATTATGACGCTGGCTGATATGATAAAATCGTAACCCCTGTATCAAGGTGGAGGCTATCAATCAATTGCAAATTGACCTGTTCACCAATGCCATCAAATAAGCGTTCTCCTCGACCGAGTACAACAGGATGAACCCATAAACGCAATTCATCGATGAGTTGATGCTTGAGCAAGCTGCATGTCAGTTGCCCGCTTCCATAGATGAGGAAGTTTTCCCCTTCAGTGTTTTTCAGCTCTGTAATGCGCTCGATGATATTGTCCTTGATGAAAGTTGCATTCCACTCAGGCGTTTCTAGTGTGGTTGTGACGACATATTTAGGGATGCTATTCATCACATCCGCCCCTTCTGCCTCAGTCATATTGGGCCATGCTTGGACAAAACCATCATATGTTTTGCGACCGAGTAATAAAGTATCACATTCTGCCATCTGTTCATCCGCATATTGTGATAGCTCATCACTCCAATATGGCATTGTCCATGCTGGTTCTTCTACCACACCATCCAATGAGATATAAATTGAGGCGATAATTTTTCGCATATCGTGTTCTCCTTATCTGTTTATGAACCTATTATAGACAAGCTGAAAATGACTGTCTTGAACAAAAACGACAGCTAGACATTAACCTGTTGTTGAAGGATTTGTGTAGGAGTTTGACCAATAAAGCGTTTAAGGGAACGGGTTAAATGGGCATGGTCAGCATAACCCGCTTGGTAGGTCACATCCAAGATAGACTGTCCTTGCTCTAATAAATTTTGTGCATGTACGGCGCGCTGAATTTGATGATACTGCCCTTGTGTGAGCCCTGTGGCTTGACGAAATTGTCGCTGTACTGTTCGTAGTGAGACATCATGGGGTTGCTGATTAAGGACTGTGTGAACAATGGGGTTATGTGTGATTAGCCCTCGTTGATAGAGTCGATTGAGGAACACATCAACATTATTATAATTGGGAACTTCCCAATCTTCCCCAGCTAACCAGAAGCATTTTGAAGAAGAAAGCGGTAAGTCAATCACCGTATCGCATAATGTGTCTACTGGGAAAGGGTCGAGGAATGTACCTATAGTAAATTGAATCCCTAAGAACTTGGCATTGGGCGGACAATAGGCTTGGGTAACTTTGGTTTCAGGACCGCGTAAGGTGATTTTCGTTTGACCATGCGACTGTGTAAAGTTCATCTCCCAATAAGGTACAGCGACAGAATTAAAGAGACCTTCTTGGTCGCTCTGTGTTGCCCAAATGATATTGACAAAGGGTGTGGGGTTCTCCCGTTCTTGAAACAAGAAATCCATTAGCTTACTTAGGCATTCCCGAATCGCTTGGCGTTGCGTTCACGCCGTTTTGCAATTTCGGCTTCACGATTTTTTGGCTTGGCAGTGGTTGTTAAGCTCTGGAGTAGCGTCGTCGTAGCGGCTGTTATTTCATCCACCGCTTGATTGAAGGCTGCTTCATTGGCTTGGGATGGTTTTGTGTATCCGCTGACTTTACGGACATATTGAAGTGCCGCTGCTCGAATTTCTTCTTCACTTGTTGATGGCTCATAATTAAATAACTCTTGGATGTTCCTGCACATATCACAACTCCTACAGGTATACGACTGATAGCAGAAGTATAACATATTAAGACCATACGTTCTAATTTAATTAGCATTTTTAATTTAATATGAGGGTAATGTAGGGCAAGAGACATATATCCTGCCCTATTGATGTTTGAATTAAGGGTATTTGCGGTTTAACAAACGTGCATATGGAATTGTCTCGCGGACATGGGGCAAGCCACAGACCCACGCAACTGTCCGTTCTAAGCCGATGCCAAAACCAGCATGAGGCACACTGCCGAACTTACGTAAGTCGAGATACCATTGATAGGCTTCACGTCCCAAGCCCATATGGTCGATGTTCTTTTCCAGCAATTCTAATTCATGGATGCGTTCACTACCGCCGATGATTTCGCCATACCCTTCTGGAGCAAGCAAATCAACACTACGGCAGATTTCGGGACGACCTTCAACAGGGGTCATATAGAAGGCTTTGACCGCAGTTGGATAGTGATAGACAAACACAGGTTTATCGAACATTTCTGCGAGCGCGGTTTCGTGTGGGCTACCAAAATCTTCACCCCATTCAATCACGAGTTCAGCTTTCTTTTCTGGGTCATCGGTTTCGTCATGGAGCTTCTTGAGGCGTTCAACCGCATCATCATAGCTAATCCGCGCGAAGGGGGATGTAATCGCTTTCAGTTTTTCGACATCACGCTCAATAATTTCAAGCTCTTGTTGATGTTTTGCCAAAACTTGCTCAACCACATAAGAGACAAGCTGTTCCTCAATATCCATCAATTCTTCGAGGCTACAAAACGCAATCTCTGGCTCAAGCATCCAGAACTCAATCAGGTGGCGGCGGGTCTTGGATTTTTCTGCACGGAAGGTTGGACCAAAGCAATAGACCTTACCAAATGCCATCATATTGGCTTCGTTATAGAGCTGTCCTGTTTGTGCCAAAAATGCAGGGTCGCCAAAATAATCAAGTTCAAAGAGGGTTGTTGTTTCTTCCCCAGCGGCAGGGGTAATAATTGGGGTATCGACGAGTAAGAACCCTTGGTCATCCAACCAATCGCGCATGGCTTTTACAATCGTCGCCCGAATCCGCAAAATCGCCCACTGACGATTACTGCGTAACCAGAGGTGACGTTGGTTCATCAAAAATTCTGTCCCATGTTCTTTGGGGGTAATTGGATATTCGTCGGATTGATTGACCAATTCCAATTTGCTGATACCAATTTCAAATCCACCGGGGAAACCGGGAGCGCGTTCATCAGAGCGAACACTGCCTGTAATGATGACAGAGGATTCTTGAGTCAGCCCTTTTGCAATCTCAAATTCGGCTTCGTCCATCTCTTTTTTGAAGGCGACACACTGTGCCTGACCGCTACCATCACGCAAGAGGATAAATTGCAGGCGACCTTTACCTGTCTTATTATAGACCCAACCACGCACCATGACTTCTTGCCCATCATATTGGGCGATGTCTTTAATCTGTATGAGTTCTGCCACAAGGCTGTCCTTTACTATCTGCTTAAATCAATGGCTCATATTATATCATGC
>CAYGTY010000291.1:3794-5601 GCA_964352825.1 uncultured Anaerolineaceae bacterium | reverse complement strand
CTTGAATACGGTCTCGACGAAGCAAAACGCTATATACATATATCCCAAATTCATTCTGGGCGTGTATCGCTGGTTTGCCCCTATTGTGGACAGGCATTAATCGCACGAAAAGGTAAAAAATTAGCCCATCATTTCGCGCATGATGACAATACCTGTTTGTTATCTAAGCGTGATTTTGATGACCTCAATATTCCCATGCTTGACCGCTTCAATACCTATATTGATAGCCGTACTTGGCAAGCCCTTCAAGACTTTCATACAGGTCAAGAAGCAGACATTCGATTATTAGCCAAACGCGAATTGGTCACGCTGACAGGTACGCAATATCATTTGACAGAGCTTGGTAAAATCCCCTTTGGTCTATTGAATTTAAAGGCGTTCAGCGATTTTCAATTATCCAAGATTTATGAACGCTACACATCCCTTATTGATACGGTTTACCTCGCACAATTTGGAGAATACTCCCAGCTTGACCCCGAACACTATGACATCGAACCCAGACCAGATTACGTTGCACCTGCAATAACCGACCTCAATATTTATCGTGCTCAGGTTGCTCGTGCATTTAATCAGAATCTCTATATTTTGCGTATCACAAATGATAGCTATAATGACCTTTATAAAATCGGAGTGACATCAAATATCACAAAACGTATATCCCAAATTTATCGTGATATATCCCAAATTGGGGTTAAAGATATTGAACTGGTTTTGCTCCTAAAACATCGTGGCTCAATTGAAAAATATGCCCATCATCGATACCGTGATTATCACTTACCGCTTGATTCAAGGAGAGAGTATTTTCAGTTTGATGAGGCTACCATACAGCAGGTTCTATCCGATTTTAAAGACCTCGCAGACCTTGAGTTCGCCCATGCTGAGAATCGCTATCTTGGCACATATCGCGATACTGATATACCACGCTTCACCCGTCTTGGGTTAATCACATCGATCATGCTAGGTGAAACAGATGCGCTTGAACAGGTCATTAAAGGCGAAACACAAGAAGCGGACTCTGCTATCCTCGATCAATACCCACAGATTGTCGCTTATATCCAGCAAGGACTCGCCCCACAAGTCATTGCTAGGCGATGTAAAGTGTCGTTGACTACCGTCCATCAAGTTGGAGCTGTTTTACGGGGTCATTAAAATAATGGCTTCTTTGTGAGGTTGCATACCCAACTACTTTAAAAAAATGATTAATACACAGTCCCATGGCAAGCGTTTTAAATGCGTTTACCCTATTTATATATTTGGCTTGTGATGGAACTTCACTTATACTATCCCTATCAGATTGTTAGCCTGTTAGTGAGGATAGTCTTATGCAAACAAAATCATCTTTCGAGTTTATCAAAACAATGACACGCTATAGCATCGGACTAGGATTCTTGATTGGCTGTGCGGGTGCGATACCGATTGCTTTGACATGGTTTGATATATCGCTTCTATTGCCTGTGATGGCATTATTCATTGTTATTACCATGTCAGGTGGCTTGGTGGGGATGGTTTATGGTGCAGTATCGGGGTTTATCAGTGGTATGTTGATGTGGGCGACCACACATGTCATCTTCCGAAAAATGAACCAAGCTGTAATGTATAAAGTGACGATGGGTGTCTTAGCCTTAATCACGACCTTAGCTTTGTTCCTCTTTGATTTTGTGTTTATTGGTAGTCATCAAGCTGATTTCTATACACATACCGTCGCACCACTGGACTGGCTAGCCGTATGGTTCACAGCATTGGTGCTTGCGGTCTATGCCAGCCAAAAGACAGCCACCGAATATCTAGAACATCTGCATATCAAATA
>CAYGTY010000291.1:0-3694 GCA_964352825.1 uncultured Anaerolineaceae bacterium | reverse complement strand
AAAGGCAAACGCCTATGTATTACCACGACAGAAGCTACGGATAATTTATCCCCACGACGAAACCCCAAGCATTTGATACACTTGTGGTCACATAAAGCTGTGACTCTATTTTTGCTTATGCTATATAAGCTAACCAAACGAGACAATTCAATAAAGAAGAAATGAGTGCTGAGAGCGAATTTGGCTATATTGCGGACAAGGCAAGCCGTTGCCCCTACATTTTCTCTCTATGCCCTCTCTGTGGTAAAAAATTTCCAAAAGGAGTTTTATCTATGAACAATATTCAAGACCGTGTGTTTACCAATCGGCGTTATATGGATGCTATCGATGACCATGTCGTTATCTTCGATGGGGCGATGGGGACAAGTATTCAGGGCTATGACCTGACAGCAGAAGATTATGGTGGCGAACACCTGAATGGCTGTGTGGATTATCTTGTGATTACGCGCCCCGATGTGATTCGTGAAATTCATGAATCCTTTTTATCCGTCGGTAGTGAAGCCGTCGAAACCAATACCTTTCGCGGTAATCGCCTGACCCTGACAGAATATGGGTTGGGTGACCGTGTGCTAGAAATGAATCGTACAGCAGCCCAAATCGCACGAGCAGCCTGTGATAAATTTGAAAAAGAAACAGGGATTCCGCGTTTTGTGGCAGGCAGTATGGGACCGAGTGGCAAGCTCCCTTCTGGCAATGACCCCGATTTGAGTGATATTACATTTGATGAGCTGGCTGAGTTGTTCTATGAGCAAGCACAGGGACTGGTTGAAGGTGGCGCAGATGTGCTTATCGTTGAAACCAGTCAAGACATCCTCGAAGTCAAAGCCGCTATACATGGCATTGACCGTTACTTCCAAGATAGTGGCAACCGTATTCCGCTACAGGTGCAAATTACACTCGATGTCAGTGGACGGATGTTATTCGGTACAGACATCGCAGGCGCATTAACCACCCTCGAAGCCTTGCCGATTGATATATTAGGAATGAACTGTTCCACAGGTCCTGAATATATGCGTCAACCGATTCAATATTTAGTGGAACGCTCACGCTTCCCAATTAGTGTTTTACCGAATGCGGGTTTGCCGATTAATGTCGATGGTGAAGCGGTCTATCCAATGGAACCCGACCCATTCAGTGAGATGGTCAGTGAATTTACCCGTTGGGGTGTTAATATTGTGGGTGGATGTTGTGGGACACGTCCAGAGCATTTGAGCAAACTCTATGCCAAAGTGCATGGTAAGACCTATGAAGAGACATTAGCCGAAAATGCTGAGCGTCAAAAACCAAAACAACGCGACATCATTCACGAAGCACAAGCCTCTAGTGGGATGACTGCCACCTTGATGATGCAAGACCCCGGTCCGACTTTGATTGGTGAACGGGTGAATAGTCAGGGTAGCCGTAAAGTCAAACGCCTCTTATTAGAAGATGATTACGATAGCATTGTTCAGATTGGTGTGGGGCAGGTCGAAAGTGGCGCACATATGCTTGATGTCTGTGTGGCATTGACAGAGCGTGACGACGAAAAAGAACAGATGGAACGCCTGATTAAGAAGCTGTCGATGGCTGTCGAAGTCCCTCTGATTATTGATTCAACGGAAGCTGATGTGGTCGAAGCCGCACTTGCACTCTACCCAGGGCGCGGGATTATCAATGGGAATAACCTTGAAAACGGACGTGAGCGCATTGATACAATTTTGCCGATTGCTAAGAAACACGGTGCAGCAGTTCTCTCGATGACCATTGATGAAGATGGGATGGCGCATACCCGCGAAAAGAAATTTGAAATCGCGCAACGCATCACCCAAATTGCTGTCGAAGATTATGGCATGTCACCCGAAGATTTGATTTTTGATGACCTCACCTTCCCATTAACCACAGGGCAAGAAGAATTACGGAATGACGCTGTCGAAACCCTCGAAGGCATCCGCATGATTAAAGAGCGTATCCCCGGAGTCATGACGGCACTCGGTATCAGTAATGTGAGCTTTGGTGTTGGTAAAGCGGCGCGTGGTGTTTTGAATAGTGTGTTCTTATTCCATGCAGTTAAAGCAGGTTTGGATATGGCGATTGTCAATCCAGCCCACATCACTCCTTATGCTGAAATTCCTGATGACCAACGCAAAATTGCAGAAGATGTGATTTTTAATAGTGACCCTGACGCACTCCCACGTTTCATCCAATACTTTGAAGTCAATGAAGTAGAAGTCGCAGGTAAAGAAATCGTTGACCCAACCGCCGATATGACCAGCGAAGAAGCGATTCACTGGCAAATTGTGCATCGTAAAAAAGAGGGTGTTGAAGCTCTGATTGATGACTGCCTGACACGCCAAGATGCTGTTGGTGTCTTGAATAAGGTTTTGTTGCCAGCCATGAAAGAAGTTGGCGATAAATTTGGGGCAGGTGAATTAATCCTTCCCTTTGTTTTGCAATCGGCTGAGGTCATGAAAAAGTCAGTTGCTTACCTTGAACAATTTATGGAAAAGGTCGAAGGCTCAACCAAAGGTGTGGTTGTGTTGGCGACGGTCTATGGTGATGTGCATGACATCGGCAAGAATCTCGTTAAAACGATTTTGACCAATAATGGCTATACCGTCTATGACCTCGGTAAGCAAGTTCCTGCCAATACCATTATCGAAAAAGCGATCGAATATAAAGCAGATGCGATTGGGCTTTCTGCATTACTGGTCAGCACATCAAAACAGATGCCCCTGATTGTTAATGAAATGGCACGGCGTGGACATCATATCCCTGTCTTAATTGGGGGCGCGGCAATTAATCGTCGCTTTGGTCGTCGGATTCTCTTCCTTGATGAAAGCAAAGAACCCTATGAAGCAGGGGTATTCTATTGCAAGGATGCCTTTGAAGGTCTGGATGTGATGGATCAATTGGTTGATGAGAACCGTCGCACGCAATTCCTAGAAGATGTCATTACCGAAGCCTATGAAGAGGTCAATCGTAAACCTCGTCGTCAACGCGCAAGCCGTGGTGAGGTCGGTAAAACAGTTAAAGACGCACCCAATATTCCGACTCCGCCATTTTGGGGGACACGGGTGATTCAAGAAATGCCACTCGAAGTGGTGTTGCAACACCTACATAAACCTGAACTCTATCGTTTGTCGTGGGGCGCAAAGAACCTACAAGGTGAAGAATGGGAAAAACTCCAAGCTGAGTTTGATACCCGTCTGGCACAGATGACCAAAGAAGCCCTCGCCAAAGGCACACTCAAACCCCAAGCGGTCTATGGGTATTTCCCTGTGAACAGCGATGGCGATGATTTGATTGTATGGGATGCCGATGTTTATTCCGAAACAGGCGAAAAAGTAGAAGTTGCTCGTTTTAGTTTCCCACGTCAACCTGATGGCGATTATCTGTGCATCAGTGATTACTTCGCGAGTGTCGAAAGTGGCAATGTTGATGTGATGACCTTGCAAACGGTGACAGTTGGTGAAGTCGCTAGTGAAGAATTTGAACGCTTACAATCGGCTGATAATTACAGTGAAGCCTATTTCTTCCACGGGTTAGCTGTCCAAGCGGCAGAAGCCACCGCCAATTACCTGTCAAAATTGGTACAAGGTCAATTGGGTCTCGCGGAAAATCAAGGCAAGCGTTATAGCTGGGGATACCCTGCTTGCCCTGACTTGGAAGATCATCAAGTGGTCATGCAACTCCTGCCACAAATCGCTAGTGAACT
>CAYGTY010000290.1:0-5644 GCA_964352825.1 uncultured Anaerolineaceae bacterium | reverse complement strand
TTGATGAGTGTGACCTATCCGATTAAAACCAGCAATTATATGGGCAATATTAGCCCGATTGCATCCGAGATGGAGCTTTTACGCATTAGTTGTCAATTACGTGATGCAGGTTATGTCGAGCAGAGCTTCCAATTTTTTATCACCATGCAGACTAAACAAGGTGAACAGGTCGATGGTTATGCGATTGTGTTGGATGATGACACAATAGCCGATTTAGATTGCTTAAATTTGCAAGATGTGTTGGTTGCAGATATTGCAGATGAATACGACTATCTTTATATTAAAGACACCAAAGACGATAGTTAAAGCTAACCTAGTTACGAAAATCAAAGGCGTAATGGGTAACCCATGCGCTTTTTTGTTTTCATTGCAAAAAGTTGAAAGTAGAAAGTTAGCAATTATCCAAGTAAAGTAGAGTCTATTGACGAAAAGCAAATTAAAGTAGACCTATGTATAGACTTCTTCTCATACTCACAATTACCCTACTTGCCTCTGCCTGTAGTGGAGATGTTGCGCCTGATTTAACCCCCGCCCCAACTGAACCGCCACTCATCGGTGGGGTGAATATTGTATCTCCGCAATTAGGGTCTGTAATCCATGCCGAAGTCCTCTCTGCGAGTGGCACAATTGATGGTGTTGAGGCATTTCGCTTGGAATTAGAAACTGTCGATGGTGAGATATTATTTGACGGGATTATTAACAGTCAAGGTGATGCTTGGCGAGCAGAGGTTATTCTTGATTATGTGGGTGAACCTGTTGAAGCTGTCTTACGGGCAAAGTCTAAAGATAGGCGCGTGAGTTTGCAATATGATGAATTGTCTTTGTTAATTGCTCCAATGACCCTCCGTGATGAGGGCGTATTTGGTATCGTATTATCACCCAGCGAAGACCAGCAAGTCGGTGGGGATGCCATACAAATTTCAGGAACAGCATCAGGTATTTCTGATAGTCGGTTATCCATCGTATTAAAACATGATGAAGGTTTAATTGATAAACAAATCATCAGGTTAGACAATCCCTACCAAGTAGATGAGCGTGTTTGGTCAGCAGATTTGTTGACAAATGGGTATATGGGTCGGGCGACACTTGAGGTCTCATATACGAACCCTGAAACCGAATCCGAACAGATTCTTGATACCATCTCAATTTTGATTGGTAGTGTGGCTGGTTAAGTCATTTTCAAGACATGTGTTCTATTGTAAAATAGACTTAACTTCATTTAATTATCTCTTATCTTATTGGTGATATTCATTTATGGAAACAGGACAACACTTCATTGCTGTTGCTGGTAATATTGGTGCTGGCAAAAGTACACTAACCCACATGTTAGCGGACTCATTGGGTTGGAAGCCCTTTTATGAAGCCAACGCAGAAAACCCCTATTTATCAGATTTTTATCAAGATATGACCCGCTGGAGTTTTCATTCGCAGGTTTTCTTCTTGGGTAAGCGATTAGAACATCACCGAAAATTGGTAGACCATCCGGGGAGTGTTGTTCAAGACAGAACCGTTTATGAAGATGCGGAAATTTTTGCACAAAATCTAGCTAATCAAGGCAAAATGACTGAACGTGATTATGATACTTATTGTAATTTGTATCAGGCGATTGCTTCATTCTTACCTCCCCCATCGCTCATTGTTTACCTTAAAGCTGATGTGGAGACTTTAGCACAACGAATACAACATCGTGGGCGGGACTTCGAGCAAGACATTCGCTACGATTACTTAGCACAGTTAAATACCTTATATGACAATTGGATAAATGATTGGACAGCTTGCCAAGTCTTGACGATTGAGACCGATGGCATAGACTTCCAGCACAATCATAATGATTATCAAGTCATTTTATCGAAAATTCGGCAGTCATTGTCCCCTGTTCGATAAGTTGAATCTTTATTCTAGGGCTATAGACAACCCCAAATACAGGTGATATAATTTTCAAACTAACTAATTAATCGTATTCATCTGACGAATGACAAATATAGATTTAGGTTCTGACCTCCTCAACTACATTGTCCGCAAGGGCTATAAACCCGGTGACCGACTCCCATCTATTCAAGAATTGACGAGTGATTCTCATTTAGATATGAGTGCGAGTAAAGTCCGTGAACAGCTAGAAGTTGCTCGTACATTGGGCTGGGTCGAGGTAAGGTCTAAGCGTGGAACAGTGGTACAAGATTATTCGTTTACCTCTGCAATACGTCTCAGTGCATTATATGGGTTGGCGTGTGGCGAACATTTTGAACATTTTGCTTCATTACGAAACCATGTTGAGATAGCCTATTGGAACGAAGCCTGCGAACTACTCACAGATGATGATTTTGCGATTATGAAAGATTGTATTACGATTGCTGAGCGTAAACTCAATTCTCCAACGATTCATATTCCCAACGAAGAACATCGCATTTTTCATTTAACGGTTTTTAAGCATCTGGAAAATCCATTTGTCATCGGTATTTTGGAAGCCTATTGGGATTTGTACGAAGAAGTCGGGGTGAATCGCTATATGGATTATACCTATCTGCGTCAGGTCTGGGATTATCACGCGAAGATTCTAGCTTTACTTTGTGATAAAGATTATGATTCGGCGCGTCAAGCATTCGTAGAACATACTCGGTTGCTAACATATGAACCGAGAAAGGAGAGCTAGTCTATCAGCGTGGTTTGTTGATAATAGTTATATTTAGAAGCGTCACACTTA
Organism: uncultured Anaerolineaceae bacterium; assembly: GCA_964352825.1. Classification (GTDB taxonomy): domain Bacteria; phylum Chloroflexota; class Anaerolineae; order Aggregatilineales; family Phototrophicaceae; genus UBA6055. Next base: position 2,943 of record CAYGTY010000290.1, on the reverse strand, counting down.
GTTTCAATTTCTGAAAGGAGTCATACGCAAATTTTTGCGTAGTATCTCATGGCAATAAATGCACAAACTCAATCACAACTAGAAACCCGTGAACCCGTTATCAACGATGTCGCGTTTTCGGTTGCAACCAAAAATGGGTCAGGTAGCCAAACATCCAATAATGTCTTGGTGATGTCCCTCTTCCGTATGGGTATTCCAGTTAACGGTAAAAACTTATTCCCATCCAACATTAAGGGTTTACCAACATGGTATACCATCCGCGCGAACAAAGATGGCTACACTGCTCGTAAAGAGGTTACAGACATTGTTGTTGCCTATAACGACAGTACAGCAGCCGAAGATGTCACCAATCTACCTACAGGTGGTGTTTGTATCACAACCGATAAGATTGCGCGCGTTATTCAACAACGGGATGATATTTCTTATTACGAAATTCCCGTTACTGACTTGATGAAAGACGCAGACATTCCAACCGCTTTCCGCAAACGGGTCGAAAATATGACCTATGTCGGCGCAGTCGCAAAATTATTCGATATTTCATTGGATATTGTTTATGATGTACTGCTAGCGAACTTTGGTGGTAAAGAAAAACCAGCAAAAATGAACTTTAGCGTTGTTCAATTGGCATATGATTGGACAGGCGAAAATATTGAAAAAACCGACCCATTCCGTTTTGAAACAATGGACGGTACTGCGGGTAAAATCATGATGACAGGTAACGATGCTGGGGCATTAGGTGCTATCTTTGGTGGTGTCAATGTTGTTGCATGGTATCCAATTACCCCATCTACTAGCTTTGTTGATGGTATCTTGGCATATCGCAATTTGCGTCAGACTGAAGATGGTAAAAATACCGTTGCTGTTGTTCAAGCTGAAGATGAGTTGGCAGCAGCAGGTATGATTATTGGTGCTGGTTGGGCAGGTAGTCGTTCACTAACAGCGACAAGTGGTCCTGGTATCAGCCTCATGGCAGAGTTTTCTGGTTTGGCTTATTTTGCAGAAATCCCAACTGTCATTTGGAATATCACTCGGATGGGTCCTAGTACAGGGATGCCAACACGTACAAGCCAAGGTGATATTTTGTTCACCCATTTCCTCGGTCATGGCGACAGTCGTCAAGTTTGTTTACTCCCTGGGAATCTTGCTGAGGCTTTTGAATTTGGTTGGCGGGCGCATGACATTGCAGAACAAATGCAAAGTCCTATCTTTGTCATCAGCGATCTTGACCTCGGTATGAACAACTGGATGTCTGACCCATTTGAATACCCTACCGAGCCGATTAATCGTGGTAAAGTTTTGAATGCAGAAGACTTAAAAGACTTCATTGATGAACACGGCAAATGGGGTCGCTATATGGATGTTGATGGTGATGGTATTGCGTATCGTACTATCCCTGGGACTGACCATCCATTCGCGGCATATTTCACACGCGGTACAGGTCATAATGAAATGGCTGTATATAGTGAACGCAGTGATGATTGGATGGAAAATCTCACCCGTCTGCATAAAAAGATGGAAAATGCTCGTGGCACATTACCTCAACCGATTGTTGATGAGGTCGATGGTGCAGAAATCGGTATTATCACATTTGGTACAAATGAAGAAGCGATTCGTGAAGCTCGCGATTGGTTAGCCAGTGATGGTATCGGTGTGTCTTATCTGCGCGTTTTAGCACTACCACTATCAAAAGCTGTTGATGAATTCATCACAAAATACAAAACAGTCTATGTCATCGAAAACAACTTCGATGGGCAACTCAACCAAATCATTCGTCTTGACCACCCTGAAGACATCTCACATGTGAAGTCTATGACATTGGGTGATGGTCTGCCAATGACCGCACGTTGGGTTTACGAAAACATTAAAACAGAACAGGAAGGTTAATCATGGCAGGACGTACCAATAGTTTAGGTCTCAGTCGTAACGATTACAAAGGTCGCCCAAGTACACTATGCCCCGGTTGTGGACATGATTCCATCTCGAACCAGATTACATCAATGGCATATGATATGGGTATCGAACAACATAAAATCATCAAAATGAGCGGTATTGGTTGCTCCAGTAAAACCCCTGCTTACTTCCTTGGTGGGTCACATGGTTTCAATGCTTTGCATGGTCGTATGCCCTCGGTTGTGACAGGCGCGCTCATGGCAAACACCAGCCTAAGTTGTGTTGCTGTCAGCGGTGATGGTGATACAGGCTCAATCGGTATGGGTCAATTCAAACATGCGATTCGCCGTAATGTTCCATTTGTCTATATCATCGAAAACAACGGTGTTTATGGTCTGACAAAAGGTCAATTCTCGGCAACCGCTGATGAAGGACAATACCTTAAATACTATGGTCAAAATGATTTACCACCCATTGATCTCGCATTAGAAGCTGTTGTTGCAGGTGCAACCTTTGTGGCACGTAGCTTTAGTGGTGATGCAAAACAAGTTCAAGCTCTCTTACAAGCGGCAATTCGTCACCCAGGGACAGCAGTTCTTGACATCATCAGCCCATGCGTGACCTTCAACAATGCGGAAACCTCAACTAAGAGTTACCCATATGGTAAAGAGCATCAAATCTCACTCCATGATATTCAGATTCTCGCGCCTGATTATGTTGAGCCAAAAGAAGAAATCCAAGTTGATGATTATGAAGAAGGTGAAGTCATCACTGTGGATATGCACGATGGGACACACATCCAACTCAAGAAATTGGATCGTGACCATGACCCACGCAACCGCCGTCAAGCAATTGATGTTCTCGAACAATCCTTGCGTGACCAAATCTTTTTAACTGGGTTGATTTACTACGAAGAACCACGCCCAACGATTTCTGACTTGGAAAACCTCGTCGAAACACCATTGGCGAATCTTAAAGCAGAAGACATTCGTCCATCAAAAGACGCACTCGATAAAGTCATGAAGGGCTTGATGTAATAACCCCACCCTAAAT
>CAYGTY010000289.1:0-5652 GCA_964352825.1 uncultured Anaerolineaceae bacterium | reverse complement strand
GACACGGGGTGTAGATGTCGGTGCGAAGTCTGAGATTCACCGCCTTATGAGCCAGTTAGTCGCAGAAGAAGGTTTAGCAATTTTGATGATTTCTAGCGAATTACCCGAAGTTCTTGGCATGAGTGACCGTGTCCTGGTCATGCGTGAAGGGCATCTAGTTGGCGAATTTACACGAGAAGAAGCAACCCAAGAGACAATTGCAACCGCTATGATGAGCGAATCATCACGCAAACAAAAGGAAGCAGGCGTATGACAATAAAAGAAAAAACACCGCCTATCCGCCCAAAGCCGATTCATTTCATCGGTATTATTCTTGCGCTTGTCATCGTTGGAGCATACCTATTTCTTCCTTTTGCCAATCAACCCGAACTCGGTGCATCTACTGTGGCGATGGTTACAGAAAGCAAGAAATCGAATGAATTGGATATTCTCACCAGTGGGCTACAAATCATTCCAATTGCAGGCTTAGGTATTCTCTTGCTTGGTATATGGAATGTGTTGATGCCTAAAGCAAGTCGGGCGATTTCCCTGCTCATGAGTGTTGCAGGCTTAATGGTGGTTGTCTATTTCATCAATTTCTTCAGTGACTATGCAAAAGAAGAAGCCACCTACCTTGGTAATATGGGTATCGGGTTTTGGGTAATCCTTATATTTGGTGTCCTCACAATATTGCAAATTTTAATTCCACGGGGTCTCACCGAAGCACGATTCCGCATCACACAACTTTACGGAAATCAAGAAAGTGTCATTGTCTTTGGTTTACTCCTACTGATATTTCTTGTGGGGGTCGCCAATCCACGCTTTTTACAAGAACGTAATATATCCGACATCTTACAAGGGAATGCTTATATCGCCGTCGCCGCACTTGGTATGTCGATGGTGATTATCACAGGCAATATTGATATTTCTGTTGGGTCATTAGTAGGTCTACTGGCAGTTATTAGCGGCAACTTAGTCGTATCAGGTGTTCCCACACCCATCGCATGGTTTATACCCTTGATTGTTGGCGGGATGTTCGGCGCATTTATTGGCTTCCTTGTCGCTTATCTCAAGATTCCATCGATTGTTGTGACACTTGGTATGCTTAGTATCATTAAAGGAATATTGATTATCTGGGCAAATGGTGAACGTGTCACAGGTATGCCTGACGATTATTTCCTCTCACAGATGCGCCCCTTAGGAATACCGATGCCCATTGTTATTATGATTGTCTTAACCATCATCGTTGCCTTGTGGATGCGATACAGTCAGACAGGACGCGCATTATATGCACTAGGTGGTAACTCGGAGGCAGCACGGTTATCGGGTCTATCACAAAAACGGCTCACCATGACCGTGTTTATCCTGAATGGTGTATTTGTAGGGATTGCTAGTGTGATGTACTCGACCCAATTTAACATCATCCAAGCGACCCCTCCCCCTGGGTTAGAACTTTCCGTTATTACGTCAGCAGTTGTCGGTGGGGTGAGTATTCTCGGCGGTACAGGTACAGTTGTGGGTTCGACTTTAGCAACCATTTTACTCAACTTTATTCGCTCAGCGATGATTTTTATAAATGTCTCACCCTTCTGGCTAAAAGCTGTACAGGGTCTACTCATACTCGTGACGGTACTGGCAGATTTAATTCGCCGCCGCCGTCAACGGTTGTAAGGGAGGGTTCAACTCATGACATCCATAGAAAAAACAAAACCTGACTCACAACCTCAATCACTTATCATGCAACTGCGAGGCATCGCCTTTAGTCAAGAAGGCATCCTCTTTATCATTATGGTTGTGTCTGTCTTATTCCTCGCATCCCGTACAGATAAATTCCTGACTGTTGATAACCTACTCCAGCAGGGACGCTTCATGACCGAAGTTGGTCTCATCGCGATTCCCATGACCTATATCATTGTCACAGGCGGTATTGATTTATCTGTTGGCTCTATTTTAGGGTTGACTGCAATTGTCCTCGGTTGGACATGGCAAGAACTCGGTTTCCCATTACCACTTGCCATCATCGTCGGTATCATCACTGGCACGATTGCAGGGTTTGTTAATGGCTTCTTCATCGTCCGTGTTAAAGTCCCACCTTTGATTATGACCCTCGCCACTCTAGCACTCTATCGCGGTCTAGCAGAAGGTATCAGTGAAGCAAAATCAGCACGAGGCTATCCAGAATGGTTCTTCCAACTGGGTCAGGGTGAGTTTTTGGGTGTGCCGACACAACTCTGGTTATTGATTATCGCAGTGATTATCTTTGGTATTATCCTTGCTCGAACACAAATTGGTCGCGCTTTATATGCCATCGGTAATAATGAAACGGGTGCGCGCTTCTCTGGGCTAAAAGTCGATCGGTATTTGTTGTTTATTTATACTCTCTCAGGGTTCATGTCTGGGCTAGCAGGTTACATCTTTGTATCTCGAGTCAGCACCACCCGTTCCGATATGGGGACAGGGATTGAGCTGGATGTGATTGCGGCGGTTGTCCTCGGTGGAACAAGCATTTTCGGTGGAACTGGCTCTGTTACAGGAACAATGATTGGGGTTGTCCTCATTCAATTATTAAAAAACGGTCTTGCGCTCACAGGTGTGACCAGTGATGCGACAATTATTGTGATTGGTAGTGTATTAATATTCGCCATTCTTTTGAATAATTTCATACAGAGTCGGCGTTTAGGTTTATAATCATTGAAAGGAGGTGAATCGTCAAAAGTATTTAACGCAATACCTCATTAAATTGTTTACTAAATAATTTTGTGGAGAAAAAACATGAAAAAAGCATTTGCAATTTCCCTAGTTCTGGGTTTACTCGTAGCCCTTTTTAGTGTGCCTGTTGGCGCACAAGACGACCGTTGGGATGGCTCTGACGACCTCGATACAAACCCACTCTCTTGTGGTATGGAAGAGATGATGGAAGAAGAACCTGCTGCAACTGAAGAAGCAGAAATGATGGAAGCCATGGAATATGATGGTGGACAAGTCACAATGGGCGCTGACATGGAAAGCATGGCCGGCATGGACATCACACTCGTTGACGTTCCAAAATTGGTCGGTATTGGCTACTTTGCTGCAACAACACAAGGTCAACAAGAAGCTGCTGAAGAACTTGGTAATGTCACAATTACAACTGACGCACCAACCGAAGCAAACATTGACGACCAAATTCAGGTTATCGACAGCTACATCACACAAGGTGTTGATGGTATCCTTTTTGCTGCTAACGACCCTGTAGCAATCGCTCCTGTTCTTCGTACCGCACTCGAATCTGGCATCCATGTTGTTGGTTATGATGCTAACTCCGAACCAGATGCACGTGAATGGTTTGTTAACCAAGCTGAGTTTAATGGTATTGGTAAAGCAATGATTGATAGTCTCGTTGATCAAATGGGCGAAGACGCATCATTCGGTATCGTTACATCAACATTCACAACACCAAACCAAGCCCGTTGGATTTCCGAAATGTGGGCATATGCTAGCGACTGCTATCCTGAACTGGAATGGCTCGAAACATTAGAAGCACAAGAAGATGCAGTTCTCAGCTTCCAACAAGCACAAACACTCATCAACAAATACGGTGAAGACCTTGACGGTATCGTTGCAATGACATCCGTCGCAACACCAAACAGTGCAGACGCTGTACAACAAGCGGGTCTATGTGAAGATATTGCTGTTGTCGGTCTTGCAACACCAAATGACATGAAACCATATGTTAATGATGGCTGTGTCCGTGACGCGATTCTCTGGAATCCTGTAGACCTCGGTTATGCTGCAGTTTACATCATGCGCGCGATCATTGATGGCGAATTTGCTCCTGGTGACACATCCGTTATGGCTGGTCGCTTAGGTGAATTACAAGTTGTTAATGGTAGTGAAGTTCTACTTGGCGCACCATTTGTCTTCACTGCTGACAATATCAACGACTTCGATTTCTAAGTCATAGAAATTGTTTCATAATAATCGTAGGGGTGAGATATATCTCACCCTTACCTACGACAACCACGATAGGATTCGTACATGACCGACAAACTCCAAGCCCTAGTCGAAATGACACGCACAATCGGCAAACCCGAAAATGATTACGTGATTATCGGCGAGGGAAATACCTCTTGTGTGATTGACCAAGACAGCTTCTATGTCAAAGCCAGTGGATACCAGATGAATGGAATTAGCGGAAATGGATTTGTCGCCGTTCACTTTGATCCAATGCTAGGATTACTGGATAATCCACCCCAAACCATGACTGAACAAAAAGCGATTATGCAATCCGCACGAGTTGACCAATCCACAGATATACGACCATCTGTAGAAGTCAGTTTTCATGCGATGTTATTACACGAGTGTGGGGTTCAATTTGTCGGGCATACCCACCCAACACCAATCAATCAAATCATGTGTAGCACACATACAGAAGATTTCGCATTCAAACGTCGCTTCCCTGACGAAGTTGTATTATGTGGTCCTGAATCTGTACTTGTCCCCTATGCTGACCCTGGGTTACCACTTGCACTTGTCATGCGTGATAGAGTCCGCGCTTATATGGATAAAAATGGAGAAGCACCGAAAGTCATTCTAATGGAAAATCATGGTGTGATTGCACTGGGCGACACCCCGACTGAGATATTAAATATTATGGCGATGGTGGTTAAGGGTGCAAAAATCTTTGCAGGCGCGTTGATGATTGGCGCACCAACATTCATGACAGAAGAAGACATCTGGCATATTTATAAACGCCCTGATGAAATTTATCGTCGTCAATTATTTGTTGATGATTCAAAAACGGAGTAATTTAAACACAGAAAATTTGCTCAATCATATACCGCATTCAGATTCTCAGCATGTCAAAAAAACTTGTCACAATAGAGGCTACATCATTTACTGATGGGCTGACGGGCTGAGTTGCTAACTTACTTTAAAATTCTTTGATTCTATTTGGAGACTTTAACATGCCCACTAACGGCGCACTCACATGGCTCATCCCTGACGCATATTTAGCAGAACCTGCTGATGATGACCCGATTATGAAAAATCACGAGGCAATCTGTATCCTTAATGCCACACCCGATGATGCTCACCTCGAAATCGACTTTTATTTTGAAGACCGTGACCCCATCGAAAATGTTAAACTCACAGTCCCTGCCAAACGTTGCCCTCACCTACGCATGGATAAACCTGAACAACTCGGCGGACACGAAATCCCATTTGATGTTCCTTATGGTGTCCGTATTCGTAGCGATGTACCGATTGTTGTCCAATATTCACGCATGTATGCAAGTGGTGGCAGCATCGATAGTGTCATCACAACAATGGCTTATCCTGTTGAAAGCTAGACTTTGAAACACCCTGTAAATCACCATCTACAGGGTGCATAAATTTTATTGAGACCATTCCCGTTGTAATATACTGAAAATTCGTCTATCGAAGTAACGACTATTCCGATATATATGCTGACGCATACGCCCTTCATTGGTAAATCCAGCCTGTTCTAAGGCATCAATCAATATCGAATGATCATCACTACAATAAATACCAATCCGATTCAGATTTGCTTCCCAATACACAAACTGCAACATTGTTTGGATGACATCTAACACAACATCACTTGCATAATGCGCCTCATCTAAAATCTTAACGATTAGCTGAGCATGACGTGTACTCCAACTAATATTATCT
>CAYGTY010000288.1:3386-5700 GCA_964352825.1 uncultured Anaerolineaceae bacterium | reverse complement strand
GCATCCTTGTCTGGAAGCGCAGATGTCAGGGCATCAATATCGTTAAATGCGACATTACTATCTGTCTGCGGAATTTCTCCCGCATATGGGATATGAACATTAACGATGGTGTATTTATCGGCTTCGTTATCCACAACTGTCAAAAACTCGTCCATTGACAAGGTCTGATAAATAGCCTGTGATGGTATTGTTTCAATTATAGGATCATCAATCTTTTGCCCTGGTGAACAAGAGGCAACAGCAAGTACAATTAGCAATAAAGTTACAACTTGGATTCGTAGCATCTTTTACTCCCTCTTTAATAGATTGAATAATCATAGCTTGTTAGAAAAAAAGCTATAATCCGCTAAATGGCTTGTTTTCTATACTATTTTGATACCTCCATGACGATACTTCATACCAAAAACACGCCAAATGGCGCGGTGAAGAACTTCATTTCTTTGACTATTCTTATATTTAAGACAATATGAAGGTCAAACCACATGCTGAGTTACAAGCAAAAAATCAACCTTATACGTGCGACCTATTTTGTTATGAAAAACTGGCTTGTGCTTGTGATTATCACACTTGGCATTATTAATATACTGCCTTTTGTCGCACCACTATTAATGGAACTTGGATTTGAAAGTCCAGCTAATTTCATCTATTTACTATACACGCCTTTATGTCATCAGATGGCTCAGCGTTCTTTCTTTTTGTTTGGGGAGCATGTCATGTATGCACCACAGAGTTTTCCAATAACGATTACAGGAAATCTTATTGAGGATATGCTCACATTAAAAGCATTTAATGGTAATGAAGTATTGGGATGGAAAGTTGCTTGGTCAGATCGTATGGTGTACATGTATGGTATGACGTGGCTTGCCCTGATTGTCTATCATCAGTTGAAGATACGATTTCAGATTAAGCGGATCAATCTGATTCAATTCGCAATTTTGCTAATCCCAATGGCTGTAGATGGACTGTCACATGTAGCCAGTGATTTTCAGGGGGGATTATTTGAGAGTTTTCGCTACCAGAACGAATGGATTCCTAACCTCACTCATAATATTTTGCCTCAATCATTTTATGTGGGCGATTCATTTGGCACATTTAACTCATGGATGCGGTTGATTTCTGGTATTGGCTTTGGAATCGGTGTTGTGTGGCTGATCGTACCGGTAATTGATGAAAATCTAACACATGATATTCAAATTATTGGGCGCAAACAACAATCTATTGCTGATCATAAATTGTTGTAGATTACTCTTGGATGATAAAGCATACCTGTATCAAGTTCGATTATATTTTGCTGAGTATGCTTAAACAAAGTTTTCTAAGGATATCAAATGAAAACAGGGGTCATTGTTTGCATAGTCATCGTTATCTTTGGTGGTATTGTCCTATCGAATTCGTCACCCGCATTAACAACGTCAGGTATATCGCAACCAGACATCAAATCAACGAAAGAGGATAACGCATGGCAAGCTATTTTAAGTGATGGTTTTGGAAGTAACAGTACGCCATTATCCACAATTGCCATTCCAACTCGTGAATTTGTTCCGCCCACACTTGCAGTCAATAATATAACAACATTAACATCATTCAACGCCAGTGATATCAATCAAAATGTTGATCTAATCGCTGAAGTGAGTACACCAACACCTGTTCAATCGACCCCAACAGTAGTAGGAGATGAAATCGAAATAAAGGTTGAATACATCACTAAATCGCCATCTGATTGGCAACCACCCCCCCTCATCCCACCTATCTCACGTGATCCGTTAGGGCGTGATCACTATTGGTTAATGCGTCCAATCGATTCCAATGCCAACAATGTGGGTCTAGGATATTACTCATATGGCTCAGATGGACCGGAGTTTGATAATCCATATCGAGTTCATCATGGAATTGATATTCCTAATCCTGTTGGGGAAGCGGTTCGTGCAGCAGGTAGTGGGACAGTCGTCTGGTCCGCTGATGGGCGACAAAATGATCTTCCTATGTTCCAAAATTCACCAAGTTATGGGAATGTCATTATGATTCAACATGACTTTGGGTATCGTGGTAAACCTGTCTATACACTTTATGCTCATCTTTCAGCATCACTTGTTCAGATAGGTCAGTATGTTGAGGCTGGGCAAGTTATTGGACAAGTTGGAGACAGCGGACGAGTCACCGGTCCGCACTTACATTTCGAAGTAAGGATGGGCGAAGATCGTTATCGTACAACCTATAACCCTATTCTATGGACAGTGCCCCATGTTGGAACAGGGGTAATTGCCGGCAGAGTGTTAGATAGTTTTGGCATACGGGTACAAGATGCAGAGATAAC
>CAYGTY010000288.1:0-3286 GCA_964352825.1 uncultured Anaerolineaceae bacterium | reverse complement strand
ATATCTATACTTGGAAGCAGTTGGTATCCTATAATAACAGGTGAATTTCTTAGCTAAAAAGATCAAAGTAACTGTTGATAATACGCCATATGGCGCATGTATAAAATTAAATCTATGATTATGATGGTCTCAAATTATATATAAAGGATATCTTATGGAAAGTAAAACATTCCAAGTATTAAATATGACATGCAATGGTTGTGTCAATACGGTTCGATCTGAAGTAGAGGATGTGTCAGGTGTTGTTAATGTAGATATCAACAAACCATCCCAACTCGTGACAGTTGAATGGGAAGCACCAGCAACATGGGATACGATTAAGAATGCTTTGACCGATATTGATTATGCACCAACTGAAGCGTAGCAGATATATCTCCTCAACCAACTGAATTTCTTCAAAAAGGCAGTGACATACTGTCTTTTTGTTTATAATGCTATCTTTCCCAAAAAGTTAACCCTTACGAACATAAAAGATACGCCAATTAGCGCATTACCTTCATATAAGAAAGTCGCTATCCTTTAAGTTAAGCTTCGAAGAAATAAGCTCATCCTTATCTTATTCAAAAGCTATGTGGCGTTCACTGGTTCATTAAGCTATAGGAGCGTGTAAAAGCATGGCAATATCTCATTCAATTAACCGTCGTGAATTTTTGAAGTTAGCTGGCATCGGAACTATTGGATTTGCAGCAACCAACCTACCCTTTATTGGTAAAAGTCTAGCACAGTCAGACAATACTCCCGACCTTGAGGTACGTTTACGTGCTGTTGAGGATACTGTAGCGATCCTTTCTGGCAAGCCAACAAGTGTTTGGACGTATCATGGTGAAGTTCTGCAAGGTGATCCAGCATCCCTCCAAATCATCCCAAATTCTTATCTTGGCCCTATATTTCGTGTTCGACAAGGACAGCATATTCGGATTCATTTTGTAAATGAACTTCCCGAAAAATCGATTATTCACTGGCATGGACTCATTCTACCCGAAGCGATGGATGCTCATCCTCGTCATGCAATAGGTTCAGGTGAAACCTACACCTATGATTTTATGGTTGTCAATCGGGCAGGTACATACTGGTATCATCCCCATCCACACGGCTCGACAGCCACACAAGTATACAATGGGTTGGCAGGGTTATTTATCGTTGCTGACGATGAAGAAGGTGCTATCGAATTGCCTACAGGTGACTATGATATTCCATTAGTGGTTCAAGATCGCTCCTTCGATGCAGATAACCAACTGGTCTACATCACAGGTGGAATGATGACGCAAATGATGACACAGATGATGGGTTTTCTCGGTGATAATATTGTAGTGAATGGCAAACCCGAGTTTGAGTTAAATGTTGAAACTCGTGCCTATCGTATCCGTATTCTCAATGGGTCGAATTTTCGTGTTCTCAAATTGGGGTGGGACGATCGCACGCCTCTGACTGTTATCGGCACTGACGGGGGATTATTAGAAGCACCTGTAGAAAGGCCCTATGTGACATTAAGTCCCGGTGAGCGAATCGACTTATGGGCCGATTTTGGTGGGCAGACAGTCGGAAATCAACTCGTCCTCAATAGCCTGCCGTTTAGTGGTGTTGAAATGGGTGGTGGGATGATGGGTGGTATGGAAATGCCAGAAACAACAACATTACCACAAGGGGAAGAATACCCTGTCCTCAAAGTAAACATTTCTCAAGATTCCACAACTGTACTTTCACTACCTGAACGGCTTTCGACAATAGATCGCTATATTTTGACGGATGCTATCAACGCAGACTTCCCTCGCACCGTTTCTATTGCAATGATTAACGAAACTTGGACACTAAATGGACTAAGTTTTGAAATGGAAGCAGTCACTGAAAACGAAATTGTGAAAGCAAATACACTAGAGGTATGGGAATTTATCAATGTGGTGAACAGTAATGGTATAGGAAATATGGGCGGTCACAACATGGGAAACATGAATAACGATGATGAAACAATGACCGAAGATCAGATGGCTCATCCGATGCATATTCACGGTGTTCAATTTCAAGTCTTAGAACGTATTGTCGATGATGAATTTCGAGCAGGTTGGGAAACAGTAAGTGCAGGATATGTAGATGAAGGTTGGAAAGATACCGTCTTGCTGATGCCTGGTGAACAAGTGAAATTGCTCATGCGTTTTGGTAGTGAGCAAGGGGTTTATCCAATCCATTGTCATAATCTTGAGCATGAAGACATGGGACTGATGCGAAACTATCGCGTCGAATAATAGAAATAAATTCTTACCCACAACATCGATACCGGCTGATTCATTGAGAGTCAGTCGGTTTTTTATTTAAACACGCCAGATGGCGCATGATAGTTTTATGTTCTTATAGTATCTTTAGAGAGAATCAGACAAGTAAAGAAATTAAAGGTAAACTCCGATGATGATGGGTTTTGGATTTATAGTTGTACTTATAGTGGGTGTTATCGCTTGGCAGTTGCTCAGTCAAAACCAGAATACAGAAACACTTCATAAAGAGAAGCGGAAAGCAATACCTCAATCAGCAAGAGAAATCCTTGATGAACGGTACGCGAATGACGAGATTACACGGGAAGACTATCTTACGATCGTTGAAGATATAGAATCCGATCAACAATATCAGTAAGTGATACATGGACGAATCAACACATACAGGTCGCGCCCGTCAACGGCAAAAAACCCGCCAAAATCGTCGCAATCGCCAACCGATGGTTGCTCAGAAAGCAAACGAGCTAGAATCTATATCTAGTGACTGGATTGAACTTGGATTGTCGTTTTTAGATTTTTTACGTGAACACCCCATCCTTACAAAGATCATCTCAGCATCTTTCACTACTCTTATTTTTCTATTTTTGATTAATTTGATATTTGGTAGCCGTGTTCCACCTAATGTCTTTATTTTCGATCAAGCATTTGGGGGATTGGTATATGAAGAAGCAATTGAACAGCTTGAAAGCATCTGGTTACAAGACGCAATCATTCGCTTAAGAGATAATAGCCATGAGTGGCTAGCAACGCCCGCAGAGCTTGGTTTAGAATTAAATGCGCGTGACAGTATTGAAGCGACAAACGGCATTGGGTTAGCTGGAATCCCTTTTGGATATTGGATTGATCCGATAGTTTCAGTCAATGAAGACATGATTCAAAGCTATCTTGAAGGGTTAGCAACAGATGTATATATTGCCCCAATTAATGCTAGCTATGAATGGGTTGATGGACGTGTTCAGGGGAAATCAGGGCAAGATGGTACCGAATTAGATATTGAGTCAACACTTAGCCTAATCCAACAA
>CAYGTY010000287.1:0-5722 GCA_964352825.1 uncultured Anaerolineaceae bacterium | reverse complement strand
AAGATAAATAAGCACTCAGGGTATTAAATGATGGCGCATCATTCTGAGATTGAGAGAGTATGTTATGTCAGACAAAAAAAATGAGAATCCTGCCCCAAAAGCTTCCCAAGAGCAAGATTCGACAGGTCAACCTGTTCGTACAACAAAATCGGTGGGAGATGCCATTTCACGCGCCCGCCTGAAGTTAGATGATGCAAGTGCAAAGACATCGTCCATCACAGTTGATATAGAGGGAACACCAGCACCCATCATCTTTCACAATCGTCAAGAAATTATAGTCGGTCGCGTTGATCCCAAAACTGATAAATATCCTGATATTGATATGAGTGGTTTACCCATCAACTTTGCCAGTATATCGCGTCGTCATATGCGTCTGATTTTCGTCAATGGGAATTGGCATGCAGAAGATATGGGGAGCAGTAATGGCACATGGCTGAACGGTAATTTGATGGTGGCTTACAAACGCTACCCACTACGCAATGGCGATAGATTCCGTGTGGGAACGGTCGATTGTGTGGTTACGTTTGAAGATGTTCCTATGACGGTAGCCCCATCTGAACTACCTGAATTGCCCGAAAAACCTAGCACAGTCATTAGCGACACAACAACCACCCCCCCCGTACTGGATACCCTTACATTAACAACAGCAGGCATGACTGAGAAACAACGAGGCTTGTCACCCAATTACTTACAAAATAATATATTGCCCTATGTGAGTGCGATCACGGATATGATGTTAGCGGTTGACTATATTAAAAAACGCCCCAAGCGTGACATCTCGATTGTCGCAATCATGGTGAACTATCCACATATCACCATTCAATTGAGTTGTCAGCACGAAGTCTTGGAGTTTTTGACCGATGTTACCCATAAAGCAGAATCGGATAACAACATCACGAAAGCACTGACAGCACTCAAACAAGACAACGATGACATACTCGATGACCCTGAAGCTGTTGCACATTTCATCAAAACATTTACGAATAAATATCTACCCCTTGTCCCAACATCACAACTTGGCAATATAGAAGTTAGCCTAAAGACACTGTTCCGTGTTATCTTTAGAAGTGATTTACAAATTGTCATAGTTAAATGAGTGATTAATACAGTATGCCGATAGATGTTGGACAATTATTACGCGGTTATGAAATTCGCCAATTTATCCAACAAGGTGGATTCGGAACAGTCTATCGCGCCTTTCAAGATAGTATCAATCGTAATGTCGCGATTAAAGTCATTGATAATCTACAGGTTGTTAACCATATTGATTTTATTCGCCGTTTTGAGGTTGAAGCACAAATTATTGCTCGGCTAGAACACCCCCATATTGTCCCCATGTATGATTTTTGGCGTGAACCTGATAGCGCATTTATTGTCATGCGTTGGTTAGATGGTGGTAGTATGCGCGATAAAATGGTGCAACAAGGTCATACTCTCACAACCCTCAATAAACTTGTCCAGCAAATTGGCTTGGCTCTCCACTTTGTCCACCAGCAAAATGTCATTCATCGCGATATTAAACCCGATAATATTTTGGTTGATGCCGCGAACAATTTTTATCTTTCCGATTTTGGCATTGCCGTAGAATCACAAAACATCGCCAGTGAAGATGCGGAATCCCTGCGCATCGGTACACCTGAATATATGCCTCCGGAGCTTATCCTTGATGATGCGATTACTTACAAAAGTGATATTTATGCTTTAGCTATTTCCGTTTTTGAGATTCTCACAGGGCATCCGCCATTCACAGGGGATAATATTGATGCCATTCTGATTCAACAAGTCAATGTTACCTTTCCATCCATTCATCGCTATCGCCAAGATTTACCACTGAATCTGGATAAAGTCTTACAAAAAGCAAGCGCAAAATCACCTGATGACCGTTATGAGAGTGTGCTTGAATTTGTCCAAGAGTTTACTGAGGTCATTGCAGATGTTAACCCCACGACTAGATTAGGAGCATCCTTCCCCAGATCTGAATCGCAAATTGTTAATACAGTTACCTTTAGTGATAATGTACCCAGTCAGACAGTTGCCTTTGGCGATAATGTACCCAGTCAGACAATTAGCTTTGGTGATAATGTACCCAGTCAGACGATTAGCTTTGGTGATGCATCGGTAAAAATACGTAACCCATATAAGGGATTACAAGCCTTTGATGAGTTTGATACCCATGATTTTTATGGACGGAAAGCAACAATACAACAAATGCTGAGCTTATTGGAGCATCAACACGACAATGGACAATCTCAATTTATCGCCGTTGTTGGGGCAAGTGGTAGTGGTAAATCCAGTCTTGTCCGAGCAGGTTTATTCCCACAATTGCGCGCAGGTGCATTTGAGGATTCTGCTGATGGCTTGTATATCACAATGTTGCCCAACGATACACCCATACAGACACTTGCGGAAAAATTAAATAGTATCGCAACACAAGGACAATCTGACTTGGCACATATCTTAAGCCAAGATATTGATATCGCCGTCACTACTATTTTGGACATGTTTGATGAAACACCAATCGTCTTATTGATTGACCAATTTGAGGAAATATTTACACAGGTCACAGATGAAGCCCAGCAAGCACAGTTTATTAACCTCATCGTCAAGCTGATACAATCGCGTTTGCCCTTAACGATTATCATCACACTACGGGCTGATTTTTATGCCAAGCCACTCGCCTATCGCGAATTGGGTGAATTGATTCAAAATGGCACGGTGACTGTTTTACCAATGTCCCCTGATGAATTAGAACAGGTCATCGTTGCACCTGCTCAATCGGTGGGATGTAAGGTGCAAGCCAGTCTTGTCTCACAATTGATTGCCGATACGATTCATCAACCCAATGCCCTACCTCTGCTTCAATTTACGATTACCGAGCTATTTGAAAAACGTGAAAATGATGAACTCACACATGAAGCCTATGAAACAATGGGGCGTATCCAAGGGGCAATTGCACAACGGGCTGAACATGTTTACAGCAGTTTGAGACACTCTCAGCAAGACATGAGCCAACGCCTCTTTTTACAACTCATCACATTATCTGAGGATAATAAGGCGGTTCGGCGGCGCATATTATGGAAAGATAGTCTGCAAATCGCCAAGCGTGAAGACATTGAAGCGATCATTAATGTATTTGGGGATAACCGCCTGCTGACTTTTGACCGTGACCCGATTTCACGTCAGCCGACAATTGAAGTCGCGCATGAAGCCTTGTTACAAGCATGGACACGCCTCCAAATCTGGATTTATGAAAATCAAAATATTCTCAATTTATATCATCGCTTGGCATTAAGCGTCCGCGATTGGACAGATAATCAACAAGATGATAGTTTCCTAGCGCGTGATAATGAGCTATTCCAATATGAAGGTGTTGCATCTAGCCCATTAATTATCATGACAGCGATTGAAAAAGACTTTATCGAAAGCAGTCAAAATCTCCAACGCAAAAATAAGCGACTGCGTTATATGGCAATTGCCAGTCTTATATTTTTAACTGTGGCATCAGTGATTGTCTCCATCCTTGCCGTTGAACAACGTAATCAAGCCACCCAAGCCCAGCAACTTGCAGTGGTTGAACGTGACCGTGCCAATACAGAAGCCAGCCGTTCACAATCACAAGCACTCGCCGCCACTGCCCTAAACTCGCGTGAAACAGGTCAATCAGCATTAGGGTTAGCTGTGCAGGCTATGACAATTGCCGACACATTTGAAGCGCGTGATAGCCTAGCAACAATCTTAGCTGACCATCAATTTGTGACTCAGTATCTAACACAACCAGTCATGATACGGGACATTGCACTATCCACAGACGGCTCACAGCTTTATATAATTGGTGACTCACCGCAAGTTTTGCAGATGTCGATAAATGATAAGACAAGTAATGTGTTGATTGAATTAGATAATCTAACCGTCATCAATACCCTAGAAGCAAATTCTGAGAATACTTTGTTGGCTCTCGGAAGTGATGCAGGGATTACACTAATCGACATCGCCTCAAAGTCCATCTTAAAAGAAATCCAACGGAACACAGAAGTCTGGTCAGTGGTCTGGTCAGCAAACAATGAGATTATCTACGCAGTGGATAGGTTGGGTTCAGTTTTAGCTTATGATGTCCTGATGGATACCCTCTTATATGATATAGTCATCAGCGAACAACCCCTTTTGACAATCGCTTTACATCCTGATGACAACCTTCTGATGGTTGGGGGTGAAGATAATACGATTATCGGCATTGATGCAGAAACAGGTGAGATACTCTATGAGTTTGGCGGGCATAGCAATTGGGTCTTATCTCTTGATTTTTCACCCGATGGGCAATTATTAGCATCAGCAGGTGCAGATTTGAGCGTTATCGTTTGGGATATGGTCAATTTACAAGCGATTGGTCAGATTCCGACAGGGCATGGGGACTGGATACGCCAAGTACAATTTAGCCCTGATGGGGAGCGTCTGTTAACAGCCAGTGCGGATGGTATTTTGCAAGAATGGGATGTAGCCCAAGGTCGCAGAGTCGGTATTCCACTTATCCGTCACAATGCCCCGATCTGGTCAGCGACCTATATCAACAATAGTCAGATAGTCAGCGCAGACCGTGATGGACAACTCATCCACTGGACACTCGATGCACTGCAATTCCCTCTAATCAATATCGATGATTTATCTACTGAAATTGTTACAGGTGTCGTCACCAACCCTCAAAGGGCGATGTTTGTCACACAAGATAATGAAGAAGCAGGGTTCTTACAATCGCTTGACCTATCCACAGGCGACATACAAGAAATCATGCCATTAAACAGCTTTGTCACGCGCATTGTTTATTCGTCTGCAAGCAACCGCATCGCTTTGGCTGGGCTTGACCAACAAATCGTGCTGATAAACCTTGCTGACAATTCAAGTGAAGTGCTAAGTGGTCATGATAGCATTATCCTTGATATAGCCTTTTCGCCTGATGGAAAAACCTTATTATCGATTGATGAACAAGGAAGCTTAATTCGCTGGGACACCACAACCATCAATGAAACCGACCAAAAAAATAGTGTGACATGGGAAAATATCTCAAAAATCACTTTTATAGATAATACACAACTATTGGTTATCTGGCGCGACGGGCAAATGGGGCTTTATTCCGCAGATAGCTTAAGTCAGATTCAAGTGATTGAGGCAGGTCATGATGGTGCAGTCACAGGTTTTGTTCTATCTGATGATACACAGACACTCTATACCATTGGGCGAGACGGTATGTTGATAGAGTGGGATACACAAACATGGGATATGCAAGCTGATTTTCCACAAGTCCATACAGACTGGATACTCGATATTATCCAGCTTAATGATGAGATACTCGTGACAACTGGACGCGATGGAACACTTGTCATTTGGGACATCAACCGCAGTCAACCGATTGGGCAAGCCCTTGCTCTACCATCGGATGCATGGGGCGTTGGGCTTTTACAAGATGATAGTCTCCAACGAGTCTATAGTTTATCGCGTGATGGGATGATTGGCTTATGGGACATCAACTTCGATAATTGGATACGCTATACTTGTGATGTTGCCAACCTATCATCATGTTCACCAAACTCAAAATAGGGTGTTTTTTCGTAAGGCTGACTCGGCGAGTCGCCCCTACATAACCGCCCATAACCTGTTTTTATTTGACAATAGCTACTTCATTTTTGGAAAATCTTCTCAAAACATAATTTGCGAAGTGATTGCCACCTAA
>CAYGTY010000286.1:0-5819 GCA_964352825.1 uncultured Anaerolineaceae bacterium | reverse complement strand
AAACCCGAATGGACACCCAAAAATGCTGGGAGTGAATTTGCCTCACAAATCATGAAAGGTGTTGTGGGTGGGCATGACGGATTGACCAAAATATCAGCATCAGAACCTCTACCCCGCCGTTCAATTGATATTGACAAATATGTTGAAGGGGTCTTATCAGGCAATCGTGCCATGCTAGCCCGTGCCATCACACTCGTAGAAAGTAATGCCCCACATCATCTCCCACTCGCACAAGATTTACTCCAACAACTCCTGCCACATACGGGACAATCAATCCGTATTGGTATTACAGGTGTCCCAGGGGCGGGCAAAAGCACCTTTATTGATACATTCGGTAGCTATCTGACCAGTCAGGGTCATAAAGTTGCTGTCCTCGCCATTGACCCCAGCAGTAGTGTCACACGCGGAAGTATACTCGGTGATAAAACACGGATGGAAAATCTATCACGCGATGAAAATGCCTTTATTCGCCCATCACCCACAGGCGGTATGTTAGGTGGCGTTGCGCGTAAAACCCGTGAATCTATGCTTGTGTGTGAAGCGGCAGGCTATGATGTAATTCTAGTCGAAACCGTCGGTACG
Source organism: uncultured Anaerolineaceae bacterium (assembly GCA_964352825.1). Lineage (GTDB taxonomy): Bacteria > Chloroflexota > Anaerolineae > Aggregatilineales > Phototrophicaceae > UBA6055. Next base: position 5,237 of record CAYGTY010000286.1, on the reverse strand, counting down.
GGGCAAAGTGAAATTACTGTGCGATCAATGGTTGATTTTTTCTTGCTCTTATTGATAACTGGTGCAGGAGACGAACTACAGGGGATTAAAAAAGGAGTTATCGAAATTGCTGATGCGCTCCTGATTAACAAAGCAGATGGCGATAACAAAATTCCTGCACAATCCGCACGGTCGGAATACAACCGTGTATTACACTTTCTGACTTCCGCAACGGATGGTTGGACAACACAAGCCCATACAGCATCTGCACTCACAGGCGAAGGTATCGAAAATATATGGACAGTAATTCAGGAATTTCAAGACAATACAAGACAATCGGGTATATTTGAGTCACGCCGACAAGAACAGCTACGCGAATGGTTACATACAGTGGTCGAAAATCAATTAATCGACTTCTTCTTTCGTCATCCAGCCATTCAATCTGCCCTACCCGATATAGAGCAATCGGTTATGAATGGGAATTTACCCGCAACAGCAGGCGCGCAGACCCTACTAAAGTTACTCTTAAGCGAAGAATAATTAGGGTAGAGCTTCCCTCAGTGGTGCATGAATCCCTTGTGCTTCATTAAAAATCTCTGTTTGTTCAGCATGGACATTCCGTATCAATCGGCGCATTTGTCGTTGAACATTATCGAGCGTTGCTTGTTCGCCACTCATTGGCTGACCGAAAAATATACTGACAACAGGGTCACGATAAATCGGAAACATCAATTGGAAGGTCGCAGCCAAAAACATCCGATGGTCAAGATTTTCATATTTCCTGACAAATGGATTCGCTAAGGCTTGTCGCGAAATAACACCCCCAACGCCAAAAGGCACAATATGCAAATCAGGTACGTGCTTAACAAAAAACTCAATACTCGGAGACCACTCATCTAGCGAGCTCAAAGCAGAGTCCAGATACAATGAGGGGTCATCCTCAATATTACCGCGTGGGTATATCAAAGCAGAGTTCCCTTTTTTCAAATGCCGTACTGTCTCACGTAAAGCAAACATGGGATTATCTTTGTCCACGACAATTGCATGATCATGAAATGCCTCTAAACCGGGGAGAATTCCGTAGTTAAAGACCAATGTATGCGTATCTTGACGGGGTGACGACATCATCATGGCATTGGCATCCCCCAAACCAGCATGATTGCCAACAAATAAAACAGGTTTGTCCGTTGGAATACAATTTTCACCATGAGCGATAACCCCCTTAGTCGCTCGGCTCATAATCCACTGGCTAGCCCCTTGCATATGACCATCGGCTTGAATGATAGATTCCATCTTCATGCCTAAGCGTGTCAAGTTAGCAATAAATGGCGCACATAAAATATGGGTCAACCTATTGAGGACAGGATTGGTAAAGCGGAATGCTTCCACAATCGAACCTGACATTGCGCGATATAACTGAACGTATCGCTTAATAAAAATTAGTTTTGCTGGCATATGATTGTCGCTTTTGATATCAATTTACTCTTAACTTAAAAGCACAAGAATGAGAAACTTATGTACATTAGATGATAAGCTATAGAAAATAAGAGTTATCTTATGCCTCACTATACAAACGAGCAACTTTTCTTGCAATCGTGGGATGAAATAGAAGCCTTATTCCATAATGATGATGCAGTTGGTGGATGGTTATGGGTTTTACCAATTCGTCAAATCATTCACGACCTACGAACCTTAGGATATGACAGTCATCTACGTGCAAGCCAAGTCATGCTGAGTTTTGTTATTTCACGGTCTATTCAGCCAACCTTACAACCAGGGCAAGCCAGTATTGCCTTCACCTTATTCCGTGATAATACAATGGAAGTCCGCTATTATTCTACTCAAGAAGAAATCACACTCGCCCTTGCCCATACCCAACTCGATGTCAGCATTGAACCCTTATTAGAAAAATTACTCAATCAACCAATTAACTAATCTGTTAAAATCAATTACCTTAGCTTCTAAAGACACTGTTTTATCTATCACTCGCACTACACACCCGACAACCTTACGTTACAATATAGGCATTATTTTTAAATAATTATTGGATTTGATCATGTCATTACAAGAAAAAGTCATACAACACTTTCAAGATGAATTTGGTGAAGCACCGACATTTATTGTACGCGCTCCAGGGCGTGTCAACCTCATCGGCGAACACACCGATTATAATGATGGCTTTGTTTTCCCAATGGCGATTAACCGCGCCACATGGATTGCACTACGCCCACGCCAAGATAATGAAGTGTTTGCAATTTCAATCGACCTCAAAGACAAACAACAATTCAGCCTAGATGATTTACAAAAAGCACCAAAAACACGCTGGATAGATTATCTAATCGGTGTCTCATGGGCATTACAACAAAAGGGCTATTCTCTCTCAGGCTGGGAAGGTGTTGTCACAGGTGATGTCCCCATTGGATCAGGTTTATCCTCATCTGCCGCATTAGAATTAGCAACGGCGCGTGCTTTTTACACCGTATCTGATTTTGAATGGGATGCTGCAACGATGGCAAGGGTTGGAATGTCCGCAGAAAATGATTGGCTCGGACTCAAAACAGGTATTATGGATCAGATGATTTCGGCAGCAGGTGTCGAAAATCGCGCCTTGTTGATTGATTGCCGTAGCTTAGAGACCGCAACTGCCCCACTCCCACCCAATACCGCAGTTGTAATCTTAGATACCAGCACACGCCGAGGCTTGGTCGATTCCAAATACAATGAACGCCGTGAACAATGTGAAGCTGCCGCCAAACACTTTGGGGTCAAAGCCCTACGTGATGTTGATGTCGAAACATTCAATCAACGCGCTGATGAACTCGATGAACTCATTCGTAAGCGTGCCAAACACATTGTCAACGAAAATGACCGTACCCTCCGCGCTCGTGATGTCATGAATGCAGGTGACGCAACAGCACTCGGTCAACTCATGATAGAAAGTCATATTAGCCTACGTGATGATTTTGAAGTCTCTAGCCCAGCCCTTGATGCCATAGTCGATTGTGCAAATGCAGAACCATCCTGTTATGGTGCACGTATGACAGGTGCGGGGTTTGGCGGATGTGCTGTTGCCCTAGTCAAAGCTGATGAAGTCGAAACCTTTGTCCAAAACGTGACAGCCTGTTATACATCCAATACCGACTATATACCACAGATTTATATTTCATCAGCTAGCAATGGTGCAGAAACAATTTCAGAATAGGGATAAACTCATATGGATTATGGACAACAGGATGCAAATTGGTTTAGAGAACAATCGCAGCTTACATTAGAACGGCTTCTCCCACGCATCGACCCAATCTTAGGGGCAAGCGAAACGCGTGACATATTTTTAGAACGCCTTGATGAACATTTCCCACGATTGTTCCATTTACTATATGACTTATATGGTAATCAATATGATTTTTTCTTCCATCTGGAGCAAATTCTGTCCCATATGGCAAGAATGTTTGTCAATCGTCCACCTGAGCTTAAGTTGTTGGACACAAAACGCGAAGCTGACTTACTCTGGTTTCAATCCGAAGACATGGTTGGGGCAATCTGTTATGTCGATTTATTCAGCGGCACACTGTCCAAACTCAGTGAACGTATCCCCTATTTCAAGGAACTCGGTATCACCTATCTCCACCTGATGCCCCTCTTCAAGTCCCCCGAAGAAAACAGCGACGGTGGATATGCAGTCAGCGATTACCGCCAAGTCAATCCAGCGCTGGGTACGATGCAACAACTAGCAGGTCTATCAGCCGAGTTACGTCAACATGGCATCAGCCTAACCATTGATTTTGTATTTAATCACACCTCAGACGAACATGATTGGGCAATGCGTGCCAAGTCGGGCGAAGCACAATATATCGACTACTATCGCATGTTTGATGACCGCGCATTACCTGATATTTATGAACGTAACCTGCGTGAGATATTCCCAGAACAAGACCCTGGGAATTTCACCTATATCACAGAGTTACGCAAATGGGTTTGGACAACCTTCTATCATTTCCAATGGGATTTAAATTACGCCAATCCTGCTGTCTTCAATGCCATGATGGGCGAACTCTTGTTCCTTGCCAATCAAGGTGTGGAAGTCCTACGATTGGATGCAGTCGCCTTTATCTGGAAGGAAATCGGCACAGCCTGCGAAAATTTACCCGAAGCACATAAAATCATCCAAGCCTATAATGCTGTCACCCGTATTGTCTGCCCTGCTATGTTGTTTAAATCCGAAGCGATTGTCCACCCGCGCGAAGTCGCAAGTTATATTAGTTGGGAAGAATGTCCAATTTCCTATAATCCCACTTTGATGGCACTCTCTTGGGAAGCACTCGCCACTCGGGATGTCAGTCTACTACGCCATTCCATGAGCCGTCGCTTCGACTTACCCCCCAAAACCGCATGGGTTAACTATGTGCGTGTCCATGACGACATCGGCTGGACATTCGCCAATGAAGATGCTGACGAACTCTGGATAAATAGCTATGACCACCGCCTATTCCTGAATGAATTCTATACAGGTGAATTTGAAGGAAGCTACGCGAAGGGCTTGAGCTTTAACTATAATCCCATCAACAAAGACCGTCGCATTACAGGGACAGCCGCCTCACTGGCTGGGATTGAACAGGGCTTAGAACTAGAAAACGACGACTATATCGACCATGCCATTAAACGGGTTCTGATGATTTATAGTGTTGCTATGAGTGCAGGCGGGATTCCTCTCATTTACATCGGTGACGAAATCGCAACCTTAAACGACTATAGTTATACTGATGACCCTGACAAAAAAGCAGATAGCCGTTGGGTACACCGCCCCACCTTTAATTGGGAACGTGCCGAAAACCGAACTGATGTAACAACAATTGAAGGGAGTATGTTCACAGGCTTTCAGCAGATTATCCAAGCTCGCAAAGCCACCGCCGAGATTGGAAAAGGTCAGACACTCTTCTTCGACACAGGCAATAAGCATGTCCTCGGATACATCCGCAATAAGCAAATTTTGATTTTATGTAATTTCACAGAAAAACCTCAAATGGTTCACACAACAATCGTTTCATCCTATATGGACATTCCCAATACAATGCAAGATGTCTTGACAGATAATAAGTGGTCAATGGAAAAACAGATTACAATAGAGCCATATCAATACCTATGGCTAAAATAGTTATATTATCCTTCTATGTTCGTTGAACTATAAGCCCGACTAAAAAACATCAATCGTAGGTGGCGAATTCGTCACCTTTCAACAATTTACTCATCGTCGTCGTCAT
>CAYGTY010000285.1:0-5845 GCA_964352825.1 uncultured Anaerolineaceae bacterium | reverse complement strand
TAAAGCAAAAAGGCAAAAGGTAGGAACCCCACGATAACACCCAAGACACCCACACCATAGGGCAATGTGATAAACAGTAAGCAAGCGGCTGCCATGCTTAAGATACCGATATCACGGCAGAATTTTTCCCATTTGCGTGTTGTTGAATCGCCAAATTGATTCCGAAACCACTCAATATTTTGTACAGAAGTCCAAAACATACTTTGACGAAACAAGAATATTGTACCCATGTATAACCAAAATGATGCAATACAAATTTGAATCAACCACATAATCCATAGCCTCTAAATCTAAACATCAATTTCATTGTATAGTGATTTATTATTTGCGTCCAACATCCCGAGCATATACTAATCTTTGCCACAGGATAGAAAATTTGTGCTACACTATATGTATCAAAATATCATAAGGAGACCATCTTATGAGCGACACAAATCAAGTTCCAGACGATAAGTTAGCACTTTACCGCCAACTCATCGACACACATCCTGATATTGAATTGAAGGGTGGCAAGAAGCTCCCCTATACATCCATCAATGGGCATATGTATACACAACTGACAAAAGCAGGGAAAGTCGGGCTACGGCTGGGTAAAGCTGAGTATAAGGCATTCATAGCAAAGTATGATGCTCAACCACTGCGGAGTTATGGTGCTGTCATGAAAGAATATGTGGAAGTGCCTGATGCCTTATTGGAGGATACCGAGCAACTCAAACCGTATTTGGTAATGAGTTATGAGTATGCTCAAACGCTGAAGCCCAAGCAAAGCAAAAAGACAAAATAGTGGGTTGTATTTTGTAAATTTGCGGACGGGAAAAATCCCGTCCCTTGTATCTTAAAGATATTGATGTTTCGAATTTATGTGGTTGCCCCAAATTGTGACATATCGGTATCGTCACTGTAGAGGTCGCCATTGGGTAAAACTGCACCATCTAGAATTGCGCCTGTAAGGTCTGCGTTCATCAAGTTGGCATAGTGCAAATTCGCATCTTGGAGGTTTGCATCTGCGAGATTGGCATTGACGAGGTTGGCATATTCGAGAGTGGCATTCACCAAATTAGCATTCTCTAGGTTAGCATCAACCAAAATCGCCGTTGATAAGTTGGTATTTTCGAGATTTGCACCACTTAATATGGCTTGTGTTAAGTTGGTACGTGCCATATTTACACCGCCCAAGTTGCGTCCGCTAAAGTCTTCCCCAACAAAACTCTGACCTTCTAAAGAATCGGGTAGTTCCTCAGCTTGGCTATAAGCTTCGTCCTCTTCAATATCAATATCAATGTCAACCTTTTTTGCCTTTTTAGGTTTATCCTCTGTGCCATCAATCACTGCGCCAAATTGCAATAGCTCCTCAATCGCTTGGCATTCACGTCCATTTGGCATAATCAGCTCTTCGATATTAGCAGCAAAGAAATTTGCACCTCGGATATTTGCGCCTTTGAGGTTAACTTCCTCTAGGTTGGCATGACGGAAATCTGCACCTGCTAGATTTGCATTAACCAAACGAGCCTCTTCCAGATTCGCGCGGACAAATAGGCTACCCTCTAGATTTGCACCTGTCATATCAGTCTCTTGTAGATTGGCATCAGAAAAATCACAAGCCAGTAGATTCGCACCTTTCATACGTGCTTCTTCGAGATTGGCATGATGGAAGATGCTACGGCGCATATTCACACCTGATAAGTTAGCATCTTCTAGGCTCGCACCCTGAAATTCGGCATCATCCATATTTGCGCCTGATAGATTGGCATCTTCTAGGTTGGCATCATGGAAAACCGCACGATGAAAATTCCCACCTGACAAATTCGCATCTTCTAGATTTGCCTGATTAAAAAGGACATCGCCACCTGTTGCCCCAGATAGATTTGCGTCTTCTAGGTTGGCATCAACAAAGATTGCTTGATCCATTGAAGACCCCGACAAATTCGCTCGTTCTAAGTTGGAACTCGTAAAGTCACTACCCGATAGATTGCCCCCACTTACATTTGCACGGCTGATGTCACGCTCCGACATATCGCGCCCACTGAGGTCTGCACCTGGCATACGAATACGCGATAATTTTTTATCTTTGCTAAAGTCGACATCAAAATCGTATTGAACATCGAAGTTGGAAATTGCACGTTTGAGTGCGCCGCGTGTGAGATTGATAATATCTTCACTGAGGCTACGGGCATCCGTCTCAAAGGTATAGGAGACCGTTTGTTTACGTTTTTCGTCACGAGCAATGTCTGTTAAATAAGTATACAGTTGTCCAACTTGCATCTGAACTTTACCCAGTTTGATTTCATCCGTATCAGATGCACTGAGCGTCAATACCACAATATCTGTAACGAAATAATCCTCAGGAAAGAGCTTGAGCGCCCATTCGTGCAACCGTTCATAATTTTGAATAACGGCTTCGGCTGTGCCTGAAGATGTACCTTGCATATTCATATTAATTGCTTGCTCAAGGGTTTGATTGAGTGCTTTTAATGCCGAGACAAGGCGTGTCAATTCGACATAATCAGGTATCGGTTCTTTTGGTGCTTTCGGCGGTTTTGGTGGCTTCGGTGGTTTAGGCATATCATGAAAACTATCATCTTTTTCATGCAGGACTTGCAAGAACATTAGATTGTTGTTCAACATCAGATTCTCCTTTAGTATCATCAGTTTTTGAATAACTCGTTGGTTGAAATTCGGACAAGATTACATCCAGTGTGTCTGGATTTAGATATTGGCGTAAGTTCTTCTTGGCGTAATAAATACGTGATTTGACTGTTCCCAAACTCACGCCTTCAATTTCAGCAATTTCGGCATAAGACATCTCTTCCTCAGAATGTAGGATAAGCGCACGACGTTGACTTTCGGGTAAGCGGTCAATGGCTTCGCGGACTTCGATATTGAGTAATATCCAGTGCGTCAAGTCATCGGCTTTCGGTTGCAGATGCGCTTGGGTGAAGGAGACATGCAGTTCGACAGGTTCTTCATCCAATGAAACGGATTCTCGTCGTCCCATCCGCCGTAATTCATCGTAGCATTGGTTGCGTGCAATCCGATAAATATAGGGGCGCAATTTTTCGGGTGGGTCAATATTTGTGATATTTTTATAGAACTTGATAAAGACCTCTTGCACCATATCATCAATCAACATCGGATCGCTTAACATCCGACTGACAAAGCGCCGAATAGCAGGCTCAAGCAGAAGTTGCAAATCTTCATATGCGATTTTATCCCCCTGTTGTGCATCTGCTAGCAGGGCTTGCTCTAGTGCGTCTGTCAATCGATTATCCTTTCGCTGTACTTATAGTACGCGCAAAGATGATGGATGGTTCAAAATTCATTTTTTTAATTTTATTATGGGGAATCAAAAAGAGCGCACCGCTTGGATACGCCCTTATTATGATTTGATGTTGATTGGACTTAGTCGCCTGCTTCGGGGAGTGCATCCAATTCTTGCAGAGTTTCTTCATGTTCTTCTAGCCAGTGAATCGTAGACATCGCAGCCGATGTGCCTTGACCAACAGATGTCCCAACTTGTCGCCAGATTTCGTCTTGAATTTCACCTGCGGCAAACACACCATCCACATTGGTACGGTAGCGTTGGTCTGTGATGATATAGCCATTTTCGTTAAGTGCAATATGGTCGCCAAAGACAGCGTTATTTGGGTCATGACCGATGAAGATAAACACACCTTCTGTTGGTTTATCAACGACTTCACCTGTCTCGCGGTTCTTGAGGCGTACACCACTGACACCTTTTCCGTCTTCACCAAGAACTTCTTCAACCACAGTGTTCCATGTGAAGCTGATTTTCTCGTTATTGAAGGCACGTTTTTGCAATTGAACACCTGCACGGAGTTCATCACGACGGTGGATAATGTTGACGCTATTCGCAAAACGTGTCAGGAAAAGTGCTTCTTCGATAGCAGAATCCCCACCACCAACAACCACAATGTCTTTGCCGCGGAAGAAAAATCCATCACAAGTTCCACAGTAGCTAACACCTGCACCGATATATTCTATCTCACCGGGGACTCCCAATTTACGGGGGTCTGCACCGATAGTGATAATAACGCTATCTGCAAGATATTCTTCAGCCATTGTTTTGACCAAGAAGGGTGAGCCCTTACTAAAGTCGACACTCTCGACCATATCAAACTCGACACTTGCGCCAAAGTTTTCGGCTTGTTCTTTCATACGTTCAACTAATTCAGGACCACTTAGTCCATCAGGAAAACCGGGATAATTCTCTATCTCGTGTGTCAGTGCCACTTGCCCACCCAGTTGATTGCCAGCAATAACGACTGGTTTGAGTTGGGCGCGACCTGTATAGATGGCTGCGGTTAGTCCAGCAGGACCAGAGCCAATAATTAATACGCGTTCTTTCTTCATGTCGATTTGTCCTCGTCTGTTTTCGGGTATTACTAGTGATCTACTTTTAACTATCTTTTGTGTCAGTTAAATTATCTAACTGGGAAAAGTCAAAGTCTTCCATTGCTTTTTCGGCACGGAGAACCGCGACCAATGCCTCGAACTCTTCACGGCAATCGCCCCAGTAATTCATAAATTTGTGCAATTCAGGCAAAATCTCACTGAGTTCTGCGCCATTTGCAACTTGTTCCGCTAATCGTGCGATCTTCTCACAACTATCGTTACAATCCATTGCAATGATATTATCATCGGTCGGTGCATTCTCGATGAAGTCAATCATTTTTCCAAGTTGATTACCATCATCTTGTTTTGACATGGTAGGTACTCCTAATTTCTCATTACATCATACGGACGAGCGACATATGAAGAATCTTACATGAAAACTACATTTTATGCTGGGTGATTTTATTCTTTTTTTATTTTTATGGTTGTGGAATAAAAAAAGTGTATCACAGGGATACACTCGGTGATTGTTATAGGGAATGTGAATAATTAACAAATCACATATTGACCATCACACAACAGCATTATTTGAAGGGATATGTATAACACTGTTGTGTAAGTGTGTGTAGGTTGTTTGATGGTCAGTCATAAGTTGAATTATGACGATAAAAAGACTTTAACATAGAGTGATAGCGCTTGGCGACACCCGTATGGGTTATTTATGATAAATATTACAGGTGTTTATACTCAAGGGTCGACATTTATGGATAATTTTTTGTTTTTTTGTGGACAACTGATTACAGTAATAGAGTATCAATTAGCAACTGAGGAGTAAAATGATGACAGTATGGGATACAATTCGGTCAAAGCGGTCGATTCGTAAATTTGAAGATAAACCCCTATCGGATGAGACCATTCGCCATATTATGGAAGCTGGGCGACGATGCCAGAGTGGCTTTAATTCGCAACCGTGGCAATTTATCGTCGTGACGGACAAAGACTTACTCGAACAATTATCCGTCATCGGCAATTCAACAAAACATATGATAGGGGCTGGCATGGCAGTGATGTTACTCAGCCCACATGCTGAACAGAGCGACCGTTATTGGCAGGATATGTTCGATGTGGGACAAGCGGCGGCTTATATGCAATTAACCGCGCAAGAAATGGGGATTGGCTCTTGTCCGGGGTCGGTGATGCGAGCGGATATTGCCCGTGATATTTTGGGCTTCCCTGATGAATGGGATTTGAAGCTGATTCTCTCCTTTGGTTATCCTGATAAAGCGGAATACCCTGATAGACCACCCAAGCAAGGAACACGTAAAGACTTTGATGAGATTGTTCACTTTAATGGTTGGGCGGAGTCATAGCATAAGCTAGGTAATCCTTATTATTAAGTAGCTTGCGATATACTTGAACATAAGCCATAATTCATACCGTATATAAACGGGTGGTTTATCGGAATTATGGCGAAGTTTTTTGTAAGTTATTC
>CAYGTY010000284.1:0-5957 GCA_964352825.1 uncultured Anaerolineaceae bacterium | reverse complement strand
TTATAAGTTAATCTATATGTTAATATTAACTTATAATTAATTTTTACTAAAGGGAAAGTCACATGAAGAAATATAAGTTTGTATTTGTACTTGTTGTCTTGTTTGCAATCAGTTTGGTTAGTTTAGCTCAAATGACAGATCAAGGTGAAAATGAATGCTTTGAAGGTGGCTTGCTAGATGGACAATGTAGCAACACCGATGTCAATGGTGATGGTGTTGTAGACCAAAGTGACATCGATTGGATGTATCAATGTGGGAGTTATTTAGCCCAAGCTGACGATGATCTAATCGGACGTGACGATATTCCGCTTGATGGTTGTGAATTGCCAGAACGCGAAATTCGTCGCCCAGAAAAAGGTAGCCCATATGTGCCGAAGCCTAAAGCTATTATATCTCCATGTTCACCCGCTTTAGATGGGTTGCAATCTGTTCCTTGTTGTTCTCCTGCGCTAGATTATCCAGCGGTGATTCAAAATTGCTAAAGTGAAACTGAAAGCTAAAAAGAATTTGAAGTTTGAAGGCATACTTTTGGGTATGTCTTTTTGATTTATGTAGAAATATCTAATATTTGTCAAATAGCGAATCTTAATTATCCTGAACTGACTGATAAATTATAATTAGATTAGGTTGAATGTATTCTTAAAGGCGATTTAAGATGAAGAAATATAAGTTTGTAAGTCTACTTGCTATATTATTTGCAATAACAATGGTTAGCTTTGCTCAAATCACAGATCAAGGTGAAAATGAATGTTATGAAGGTGGCTTGCTAGATGGACAGTGTAACAACACCGATGTCAATGGTGATGGTGTTGTAGACCAAAGCGACATCGACTGGATGTATACTTGTGGTTACTATCTTTCCCAAGTCGATGATGAACTCGTGATTGGGAATGATGAAATCCCACTAGAAGGTTGCGAATTGCCAGAACGCGAAATTCGTCGCCCAGAAAAAGGTAGCCCTTATGTGCCAAGGAAAAAATGTGCACCTTTATTCCCAGCTTTAGGCGGACCACTAGCTTTCGCCCCATGTGTACCATAAAATTGTTGTAAAAATAAATAATATACACTTAAAGGTATACTTTCGAGTGTACCTTTTGTTTCAGTAAGCACCATGGCACACAACTCGAATATTAACTCTTTGCAATCGGGTTTATTGTTAGAATGAAGTTAGATAAACGTACTCTTGAAGGGAGAGCATTATGAAGAAGTACAAATTTATAGTTGTATTAGCGATATTATTTGCCATAACGATGGTTAGTTTCGCTCAATTAACAGAAACATCTGGAAATGAGTGTGATGAAGGTGGCTTGTTAGATGGTCGCTGTAATACCACTGATGTTGATTTAGATGGTGATGTTGAGCAAGATGATATCGATTGGATGTGGACATGTGGGTATTATCTATCCCAAGTTGATGATGCAATCACAATGACAAATGATGAAATTCCATTGGATGGTTGTCGGATTCCAGAACGCGAAATTCGTCGTCCTGAAAAAGGTAGCCCTTATGTGCCAAGGGAAAAATCATGTATTATTCCAGATTTCCCATCTTTAACACCGGGACTTCAAAGTATTGATCCATGCGCAGGCTAAAGCATGATATAGAGTTTAGATGATAGTTTAGTAAAGGCATATCAAATGATGTGCCTTTACTATTTGTTTATCTAGGCTGTCTCGCGGGCTTTTAACGCTTGTTCGCGGACTGCTTTAATCTGGTCATAATGCCCAATTTCATGTCTAAAACCAAATAAAAATGCAGCAGGTGCATTCATGTTACCCAAGCGCTCTGTAAAACGAGGCGAGACATCACGATAGGTATCTAATAGGGGTGCATCTGGCCAAGTTTCCAAATAAGCATTGCGCATCCGACGGCTTTCTTCCAAGCGTTGACGGACATGTTCTACAGTTGTCATCTCTTTCCACGGAGTTTCATAACGAGGGCGTTCTGATGCTGGAACACCACGCGCCAACAAAGAGCTTAATGCCGCACCTTCTTCTGTACTTGCTGTAACATGTGCAATCAAGTGTCCAAATGTCCAGCCAATATGTTCTTCACCTTCAACCGCATATGGATCATCTGCTTCTTCGTCAGTAGGTGAAAATATGACATCGGCATCTGTTAGCCCATCCAACAAACTCAACAAAAAGTCGATGCTTTCGTCACTGTATTTTTTGAGATCATCTTTTGTGATATTTTCTTTTTCGACAAACTCGATGTATTTAAGCTCGCCATTGATGATAGGTGAAAAGTCTAACATGCAGTTATTCTCCAGATAGTTGGGATATAAGTCTTATATACTTAAGAAGCAAGTTCTATGGTTAAACTTACGTGCATTTTAAGCTAATACTCATGTTTATCCGATGTAATAAGTGTAGGGAATCTAAAAACAATATCGGGAGTTTATGTTATTCAAACTGTCAAAAAGATACCGTCACATTATTTTTCTTCGCTAAACCTCTCAATTAATATTGAGTCACTCTTTAAATTTTTTTGAAATGGAAACTAATCAGATCCAATCAATTAAGCTATTAATTATATATGAGATAAAAGGATGCTGTTTATGACCCAATCAAATAACAATCCATTGCTTATTATTGTATCTAACCGAGGACCGTTCTCGTTTAGTGCAAAGAAGGATGGCTCTTTTAATATAAGTCGTGGGGCTGGTGGTTTGGTTACGGCACTATTTAGCCTAGCTGAACAACAAGATATCATATGGTTTGCTTCTGCTTTGAGTCGTGGTGATAAATTATGGGTGAAGAAAAATGGTGACCGAGCTGTTGATGTACAAGGGATACAATTGCGATTAGTTGCGCCCGACAGCGAGAAACAATATAACCAATATTATAACATCATCAGTAACCCACTATTGTGGTTTATTCAACATCAACTATGGGATATTCCTCGTAATCCAAGTATCACGTCCGAGACATGGCAAGCATGGGAAGATGGATATGTTGCTATGAATAAACAATTTGCAGATGTGATTGCGGATGAAGTTGAAAAATTAGACCGTGATGTGATTATTATGCCTCAAGATTATCATCTATATATGATGCCCAAGTTTTTACGAGAGCGTCTAGGCAATGATATTCAGATTCAACCATTCGTACACATTCCTTGGCCTGGACCTGATGCGTGGCTCACATTACCCGAACAAATAAGAACAACACTGCTGGATAGCCTTCTTCAATCGAATCGCATTGGCTTCCAAACACAGCGTGATGCCTTTAACTTCGTACAAACTTGTCGCTTCCACCTAGATGGCGCACATTCTTATGGAAGTCGTGATTCTATTCATTATCAAGATAGACCCGTTGGTGCAATCTCTTATCCTATATCAATTGATATTGAAGCCTTAAACGGGGTTGCAATCGATGAAGAAACTCAAATTCATGTAGAAAACATCAAAAACTTTGCTGCTGATAGGCAACTCATTGTGAGAATTGACCGCGTTGAACCAAGTAAAAATATCATTCGGGGTCTAGAAGCATTTCGGGATTTAATTAAGCGTTATCCAAAACATCGTGGCAAAGTCCAGATGTTAGCTTTACTTGTTCCCTCACGGATGGAAGTTGCACAATATCAAAGCTATTTGCAAGATATTATGGCAGAGGCAGGCATGATAAATGCTGAATACGGAGATGGCATATGGGAACCCATTAGGATTTTACTCGGAAATAACTATGCTCGTGCGATTGCGGCAATGCAGATTTATGATGTCTTACTGGTTAACCCGATAGCTGATGGTATGAATCTTGTTGCTAAAGAAGGACCTGTGGTCAATGAAAATGATGGTGTGTTAGTCTTATCTGAGCGAGCGGGTGCATTTTACGAATTAGGTGAACACGCCATCAGCATCTCACCTTATGATGTCTATAGTACCGCTGAAGCCCTAAATCATGCCTTGAATATGCCGAGACCTGAGCGTCACCAGCGCGCTCAAGCACTAAAATCTGTCATCAAAAATGCAAGTGTGAAAGAGTGGTTATACAATCAGGTTGATGATGCTTTAACAGCGCTTAATAACGATGATAAGAAATCTTCAACGCCTGATACACCCTCAACTAATATATCGGCATTTTCGCCAACAGTAGATGGCATATCATTGGATTCTACGCCGATAGCGAATGAATAACATTGATTGGTTTCGCGTAGGTGTTTTGCCATAATAAATGCATCGACATCCGTTGTGTCATCGCCTAGATACAAGGCTGCAGTTAAGTTATGGGTTTTAATCAATTGCTCAAAAGCAACACCTTTGTTGATGTTTACAGCGGGTCGGATTTCAAAAATCTTTCGACCACTAAAGGCTTGAAGTTGATTCGCTTGTGCGATTCGCTCAACAGTCGGTGTGAAGGCGATAGCAACATCAGCGGGATTTTTAACATTACGATAATGGATAGATAAAGTCGTTTGTTTGTCCTCTATCCACATACCGTCAAGTAAGTGGGGCTGGAGTAGATTGATGGCTGATTCAAGATTTGGGCGATAGGCAGATATTTCTGGAAGAACGATGACTTGTCCATCATCTAAGTATTCCATACCATGGTTTCCAACATAGGTGAGTGTGGATAAACCAACTATATCGGCAAGGTCTTGAACTGCTCTTCCCGAAAGTACCGCCACAGTTTTCAGGTGTTGTTGAAGCTCTTGCAAGAGTTCAAGGTTACGGGAGGTGACTTTTGCGGCACCGGGGCGATCAACAATATGGCTGAGTGTACCGTCCATATCAGTAATGAGACCAACTGATGAGTATGTCAGTAATTTTTTGAATATATTAAGTTCTTGAAATTGGGTCATAAAAATTTTGAACCTTAATCTGAAGTAAAATAAGGAGAGAACATGAGTACAACAAAAACAATCACTGTAACATTAAATCCCTCACTCGATGAAACAATAATTGTGAATCATCTTAATTTAGGGTATCACAACGTCACATCGGATACAATGCGATTGGATGTTAGCGGTCGTGGGGTCAATGTATCCCGTGCTTTGAGACTATTAGATATACAAACACACGCTCTTGTCTTACTGGGTAATGATGCAATTGGACACGCCTATAAGGGTTTGTTAAATGAACAATTATTTGAATCTACAATTGTTCGATATGAGGGGAATACCCGTAGTGACACGATTATATTTGACCAAAGTGAAGATGCTGAAACTCATATTATTGATGAAGCAATTGGAGCGACAAGCCAGTCGGTTGAATATGTAATTGATCATTTACGGAAAATTGTCAATGATGGTGATACCGTTATCTTAGCGGGTAAATTACCACGTAGCCTTCACCATGATACCTATGCACAAATTGCAAAAGTGATGGATGAACTCAAGGCGCATGTTGTTGTAATGACTGGGCATGAGACTCTTGATGTGACACTCCAATTTGAACCCGAGTTGGTCATTCTGACACGCTTAGAGTTGGAAGCTCATTTCAATTACCCTGTTCGCACATTTGAAGATATGTTGTACTGTAGCCAAAAACTGTTAGACGATGGGGCTCAGCAAGTAATCACCATTACCGATACATTTGATGAGGGTCTATTTGTTAGTGATACCGAGCAATTTATCATAGAAAGTAATGCAGAGTTTAGTGGAACACATAGTGGTGTTGCAGACTCTATGGTGGCAGGTTATTTGGCGGGTATTCAAAAAGGTAAAAGTAATGAGGAGTCGTTCAAGCTCGGTATGGTTGCGATGCTATATGCTGCTGAAAAAATCGGTAATAAATTCGCATCAATGGCTGACTTAAAAGAAGGTGTCCAGCAAATTTTTGTACGACAAATAGATTCTACAGCGTCACCCTCATAGTGCGTATACACATTTGTTTAGCAATCAAGATATAAAAGCGATGCCGAAGTCGGGTCGCTTTTTTGTTGGTTAATTTCAATGAGAATGGTACACTTTAATTAGCTTGGAATGATGCTCCAAACTAGATAATTGATACTTAT
>CAYGTY010000283.1:0-6025 GCA_964352825.1 uncultured Anaerolineaceae bacterium | reverse complement strand
AGGCAGAGCGGTGCAAATTCATGCGGGCAAATGTTTAAAATTGCCACAATCTGATTGCCTGTATTAAAGACACCAATAGATTTGCCCTCGACGCTTAGTAATTTGCGATTGCCGGGTGTGATTTCATCAAGTTGAGCAACAAATACACGTGTTTTAGATGACATATGACGGCTCCTCAAGATTGAATAGCTTCATGGCATTACCACTCAACACGTTATCACGCATATCGGGTGGGAGTTGCCGCATCGCGAAGTCGGGCGTATCACCATCCCAATGAGGAAAATCACTTGAAAACATCAACATATTTTTGGCATCAAACATATCCAATGTCTGGCGGAAATGTTGATTGTTGTCAGGCTCTTCTATCGGTTGGGTGGTCATGTAGACATGTTCTTTTATGATCTCGCTCGGCAGGCGGGTTAACCAAGGTGTTGTAGACCGCAGAGCCTTCCAATTCTTGTCCAATCGCCACATTAATGATGGTAACCATGCCACCCCCCCCTCAACCATTATAAATTTGAGATCGGGGAACTTCTCGAACACACCCTCAACAACAAGGCTGACCAGTTGAGTCATGTAGGATGTTGCCAACAGCGTATGCCACTCTAGATAATTTGCTACAAACCCAGCGGTTGTCGGCGCACCTGCAATACCGACACCTTCTAAACCTGGATGTATTGCTAGCGGCAAATTGTGTTCGACGGCAGCTTGATAAATTGGATGATAATAGGTGTGTCCTAAGGGGAATGGTGATGCACTCGCGCCTAAAATTTGTACAACCCGTGGATGATCACCTAAACGATGTATTTCCTCTACAGCAAGTTCGATATTGCTGTAGGCAATGGTAATTGACGCTAGATAACGTTCGTCAACAGGTAACCAATCTTCAACAAAGTGTGTATTAATGGCAGTTAATGCCGCGGCTGAATAATGTGCATCAGGCGATAGACAATGTTCCATGCCCTCGGCTGTGTTGAGAACCGCATACGAAATATCGTATTCATCAAGGAAGTATTTAGCAAGTGTTTCGGGTGATTTTTCGATACGAAGACCATCTTCGGTGACAGCATCCGATTTCATCACACCATTCGGGTTAAAATAATTCGGATGTCCAGCCCCACGGTCACCACGCAGATAACGTGATTTCCAAGGCTCGTCTAGATATTCTGCAACTTTTGTATGGATGGGTACAGGATGTATATCCGCATCAACAATTAGGGTACGCCGACTCATTATATTTTCCTTCAAAAGTTAATGTATAAATTCATTATTGTTGAAAGCTATTATATTATTTGCATTTTTAAGCAGTATATGTCAATATATTTAAAAGAGGCAAGTGATAAAATCTATTTACCAGTTTAATTTATGGGGGAAATATGAAAACAAAATTATTTTTGCTACTAATACTTGTATTTGGGCTACTTGCGGGAGTAATTTCTGCGCAAGATCAAGTCACCGTTACATTGTGGATGCATAACCACGATCCACGCGTTCCAATTGATGAAGAACTCATTGCACAATTTATGGAAGAAAATCCAGATATTGTTGTTGAATACGAAGTTGTTGACGACTTTTTCACCACATTACAAACTGCATTAGCATCGGGTGCAGGTCCTGATGTCTTTAATCAATTCACACTCTTTAACGCGCAATTCTATGCACAGGGATTGCTAGCACCTGTTGATCCTGTCGCTATGGGCTACGAAACAATTGAAGATGTATATGCCCGCTATGGTGAAGGTGATGTTGGACCAACAGTTCTAGCTGGTGACACATTCGACGGTGTTTTATACGGTGTTCCAACTGAGTTGAGTAATTATGCTTGTTTTGCAAATGATGATTTGTGGGCGGAAGCTGGTCTTGATCCAGAAACTGACTTCCCCGAAACATGGGCTGAAATGGTCGATGTAGCGACACAATTGACCGTGCGTGATGATAGTGGCGCGTTAATCCAACGTGGTTTTGACTTCAATTGGTCAGCAAACATCTATATGATGCTCCACTTTGATCCGATGGTTCAACAACTCGGATCCAGCATGATTGATGAAGCAACCTATACAGCTAATATCAACACACCAGAAGTTGCCCGTGTTATGCAATACTGGAGCGACTGGGTAAATGTTCATGAATTAGGTGGACCACAATACACTGTTTCTCGTGATGCTTTCAATGCTGGTGAACTTGCCACAGAATGCACCTTTGGTAACTGGGGTACACCCGGTATGGAAGAAGCTGGTATTAATTACAGCATCCACAATATTCCACGCTTCGAAGATGCTGTGAATGACATTGGGTTTGCGACATTTGCATACTACTTGCAAGTAAACTCTGGTGCCGCACCTGAAGTACAAGAAGCAGGATGGAAGCTGATTTCCTACTTGACCAGTGAACCCGGACGTTACCTTAATGAAGCAGCATTGTTCCAACCTGTTGCTGAATATGTGGAATCTGAAGAATTCCAGAACAATGAAATCATGCCTGTATTCATGGATGAACTCGCTCGCGGTGCCTATCACCCACGTTTTGCAGGCTTCACAGAAGTTGGTGACGCTCTCGGACGTGCCCGTGACCGCGTTGTATTAGGTGGCGAAGATATCGAAACAGTTCTTCAAGAGACAGAAGACGAAGTCAATGCTATCCTTGAACGTGCATTAGCAGACATTGAAGCTGCTGGCGGTTCGTAGTCACTCATATCTAAAATAACGTATGCCCCAGATAAGGTCATCATGACTCATCTGGGGTTTTCCCACGCCCATCTAAAAATCTGAAATCGGGAGTACCGTTATGCAAGTTTTATATCGTCGCGTCTGGGCTGATAAATCGGTCATTAGTAGACGACAATACTGGGGACTGGCTTTCATCTTGCCTGCGGTGTTATTTTTTGTTGTTTTCTTTTTGTATCCGCTGATTAGTGGCTTCTTACTGAGTTTAACAGACTTTACATTATTGCGTCCGCCCGTCTGGGTAGGGCTTCAAAACTACCAAGATTTATTGTCCGACCGATTGTTTCTTAAATCCATCAATGTGACGCTTGGCTTTGTTCTCGGCAGTACTGTTCCAACATGGATTTTATCGTTATTAGCAGCATTGCTCTTTTATCAAAAGTTTCCCGGACGTGAGACACTTAAACTATTGTTTTTCTCACCGCTTTTACCATCTATTGCGGTTGTGTCTATTGTCTGGATTGTACTATTACATCCAAGTGGCATATTGACGAGTATCATCGGTCCATTGGTTGGTAAAGCAGAGATTCGCTGGCTACACGATATAAATCTCTCCCCGATTATGATTATTCTGGCACGGGTTTGGACAGTTATTCCATTTTATATGCTTATTTGGCTTGCAGGTTTAACCGCGATACCTGAAGAACTAAGGGATGCGGCGCTTGTTGATGGGGCAAACCGTTTACAATCGTTCCTATTTGTTGAATTGCCTTTATTGAAGCCAACTGCGGTTTTCATCATGGCGATTTCGACGATTGCATCGTTCCAGAGCTTCACATTACAGTTTGTTATTGCACCAAACCAAGGTGGACCTGTTGATGTAAATACAACATTGGGAGTTGTCATCTGGAAATATGGTTTCCAATTCTTTCGCATGGGGGATGCTGCTGCAGTATCGGTTGTATTGTTTGCATTTATCATGATCGTTACAGGTATACAACTACGGCTTGGTCGTGAAGATTAGGGGATTACATCATGAATCAACCAGTACCAACTACACTTCCTAATAATACAGACTCTGAATATGAAAGTGATGCTGCCTTTGAAGCGCGCTTACGCAAACGGTTATCGCGGCTAATAATGTTCAGCATCGCATTAGTTATTGCTTTGATATTTTGCTTTCCCATGTATTTCATGGTGGTCTCTGGATTTAAAGCAGAAGGCGAAATCATCTCCACACCCTTTAGTTGGTTACCCCGAGAATTTGTCGGATTTACACATTATGAACGCGCATTTGAAATTGCTCCAATTGCCCAATGGTATTTCAACAGTGTGTTAGTTGCGGGCATTCAAGTAAGTGTATCGATTTTCTTTGGTGCAATGGCAGGTTATGGCTTTGCAAAATTTCACTTCTGGGGCAAGCGCATATTTTTCCTTCTTATCCTCAGTATCATGGCAGTACCATTCCAGATTCTGCTGATACCACTCTTTGTTTTGGTACGGCAATTTGCATGGCAGGATAGCTATGCAGGTTTAATCATTCCAGGTATTTTAAGCGCATTCGGTGTATTTATGATGCGTCAGTTTGCGTATAGTATCCCTGACGAGCTATTGGAAGCAGCCCGTATCGATGGTGCCAGTGAATTTAGAATATTCTTGCAAATTGTGTTACCACTCCTAGCTCCAGCATCTGCCAGTCTCGCGATAATCTTATTCCTGTTTAGCTGGAATAACTTCCTATGGCCTCTCGTCGTGATACAAGATCGCAGCTTACTAACATTGCCTGTTGGAATGACTATATTCTCACAACCGTATCGCGGTGATCCAGTTGTTGGACCTGCAATGGCGGTTTCGGTATTAGCTACACTGCCAGTTGCACTGCTGTTTGTATTCTTCCAGCGGTATTTTATCAATGGCATGATGGCTTCAGGTATCAAGGGATGAACCAGCAGAGAATATCAGAGTTGCGGGAGATTTATCGGCAAGAACTGTTTGACCGGGTTGTCCCTTTCTGGCTCACTCACTCGTTAGATTATGAGATGGGTGGGCAGTTTAATTTGTTAGATCGGGATGGCTCTGTGTTTGACACTGATAAATCAATGTGGCTACATGGTCGCGCTCTGTGGATGTTTTCTAAGTTATATAATGATGTTGAACAACGCATAGAGTGGTTAGATGCCGCGACACATCTCTATAATTTCTTAATGAAATATGGCTTTGATACCGATGGCAGAATGTACTTTGAAGTAAAGCGCGATGGACAACCTTTACGAAAACGACGATACCTCTTCACAGAGACATTTGCGGTCATTGGATGCGCTGAATATGCACGGGCAACGGGTAATAGCGAAGCTCTCAAACGGGCTGTAGATACTTATGATTTGATTGTTGACCATCTACGGAATCCCGAGAAACTAACACCCAAATATTTTCGCGAAGCACGTCAAGCAAAAGCACATAATATCCCAATGATTATGTTATCCACCACCCAAGAACTACGCTTGGTTGCAGATGACCGTCCACTCTATCAAGAAGTAGCAACTGATGCAGTTCACCAAATCTTAAACCATTTTCTCAAAGATGATGAACAAGCTGTGTTTGAGGTACTCGGCATCAACAATGAGCGTTTAGATTCTATTGAAGGTCGGCGAATTACACCCGGACATGCGATGGAATCGGCTGTATTTGTGATGCACGAAGCAATGGCAAATGGTAATCAAGAACATATATTACGCGCCACCAAAATGATTGATTATTCCATGGACATCGGATGGGATAATCAATACGGTGGCTTGCTCTATTTTGTAGATATTGAAGGCAAACCTCCAACGCGCTTAGAATGGGACATGAAGTTATGGTGGACGCATAGCGAAGCACTTTATGCACTTCTATTAACCTATCATTTGACCTCTAATATCAAGTATTGGAACTGGTTTGAGCAAATGCACGACTGGTCATTTGAGCATTTTTCTGATTCAGAATATGGTGGATGGTATGGTTACCTTCATCGTGATGGAACGCTCTCAACACCCTTAAAAGGTGGTATGTGGAAAGGTTTTTTCCATACCCCACGTGCATTATGGCTTTGCTGGAAGCTACTTGGCGACATGCAGAACAACATTCAATAGATTTAAACATATAGGACATATTCTTTATGCAATTTGGATTAGAAGTACTACGAGCAGGTGGATTTAAGATCTTAAAGAACAAGCGGGTTGGTCTGATGACAAACCCAAGTGCTGTTGATCATCAATTGGTGAGTACATATAAAATTTTCAGCCAATCGGATGCGATAAACCTAACAACATTGTTTGGTCCTGAGCACGGTATGGCAGCATCTGCACCTGATGCAGCTAGTATTG
>CAYGTY010000282.1:0-6052 GCA_964352825.1 uncultured Anaerolineaceae bacterium | reverse complement strand
TATTTATCTTAGTCTGATTGAGGCTCATCGGCTAGTGGTTGTAATTCTTTTTCGATGAACACCCCTGCAAAGAAAGCACTCGCTAAACTCATCCCCGAGGCAATCAACATGATGATACTAAATGTACTCGCAAAGGATTCACGAATCACCATCTGCACAGCACCTTGTGTGTTTTCATCGAGGCTATCAGGTACAGTCGTGCCACCCAGATTAGCCGATTCTACCGCGAGTTCGTCTTGGACAGGTTGAGGTAATGCAGTCACACTAGGATTCGATAATAGAGCTTGATTGAACAATACAAGCGCAACCCCACCCATAATCGCAACTGCCAAGACTTGCGATGAGCGTGACACGGCGTTATTAATCCCCGAGGCAATGCCTGAATTATGTTGTGGAACTGACCCCATGACCGATGTTGTGAGCGGGGCGACAGTAATGCCCATCCCGAGACCAAAAACACAGATTGCAGGGAAGAAGCTCGTCCAATAAGCATCTTGTCCATCGGTTATACCGACCATCGCCAACAAGAAAAAAGCAACGGCTACTAATAAAGGTCCTGCAATTAAGGGGATACGTGGACCGTAGCGGTCAACAACACTGCCCATCACGAAGGACAACCCGACCATGATTAAGGTCATTGGCAATAGAGCAAAGCCAGCCACAGATTCTGCATAGCCTTGCACTTGGATTAAATTCAGCGGTAAGAAAAAGAGTGCGCCACCTAATGCACCATATAATAAGAGGGTGAGTAGGTTCGCACCGCTAAATGTTCGCGATGAGAATAAACGCAGGGGCATCATCGGATGGTCACTTTGTTTTTCGTTCCAGACAAACGCCAATAATGCCACTAATCCGCCGATAATCGAAAATAGAACGATTGGATTATCAAAACCCCGTTGCGGTCCTTCGATAAACCCAAAAGTGAAGCCAGCTAAGCCCAGTGTCGCTAAAATCGCACCAATAATATCGAGTTCTTTAGAGGCTTCATCATCATAGCTTTCTGGCACATAAGTGATGAGTGCAAATAGTGATGCGATGCCAAGTGGGATATTGATATAAAAGACGACACGCCATAAATCGTTTTCGGCTAACCAGCCCCCTAACACAGGTCCTGCAATTGAGGTCATCATGGTGAAGGCTGACCAAATCCCGATTGCCCAACCGCGTTTGTTATCATCAAAATAAGCTGAGACAATCGCCAGACTCCCCGGGATCATCAACGCGCCACCGATTCCCTGTATCGCACGGGATGCAATTAAAATCTCTGTCGATGGGGCAATCCCACAAATCAAGGACGTGACCATAAAGACCACAATCCCAATCATATAGACGCGTTTCCGTCCATAATGGTCACCTAAAGAGCCACCGACTAATAATAGCGAAGCCAGCAAAAGCGCATATGAATTTACAATCCATAGCAAATCTGCCCCTGATGCCCCTAGTTCACGTTGGATAGCAGGCAGGGCAACATTTAATGCCGATCCACCAATAAATGCCATACTCGATGCTGTAATGGTCGCAAATAAAACCCAATAATCCGTTGCGACACGATCCGTGGTCTTCTCGCTGGTTGGCATAAGATGTCCTTATGAATATTTCGGAGTGGTATTGATATATCAGTTAGGAGTTATTCGGTTCGCGCATTTCTTGGAGTTCTTTTTCAAGCTCAACACGGCGTTCTGTACTTGCCTTACGTCCAGCTTCTAAGGCGTGTTCATAGTGTGCTTTTAAGCTCGCCCGAAATTCATCGGCGGATACAGGTGAAAAGAGAGTAATCAACACTGCACCTAAGCCAGCCCCAATGCCAAGCCCCATAATTAAGCTGATAAATTTCCGCATATGTCTACCTCCACTATCTGTAACCTTGATGGTTGTTATTGTACCATGCCCATGTTTTTACACAAAATAGCTATGATAGCAAACACTCAAAAATTAAACCGTCATGTGAATATACAAAAATGTAAAATCTTTGCTAGACCCCCTATTTTCTTGTAAAAATACTCTAAGCCAGATAGAAAACGCGGTATAATAGATGCAATCTGTAAATGAATAAGGAGTCCTAATGTCTGATACCACAATTGAAGTTGTCTTTCTGAATGTTGAGGATGGACAACGCATTGCTGGCGGAAATATTCCAGTGAGCCAATTACCTGAAACCTTTGCCAAAAATACGGTCATGCACATCGGTGAACAACCATGGCAAGTTATTCAAGCTGTCCCAGTCACGGCTGAAGAATTTAAGAAAACAGGAAAACTCACCCTCACTTGTGCCTTGGTTGAATATGTCAGCCCAGAAGGTGTCCTCTATTCCCTACCGACAATTTATGAATCTGCTCCTGAAACAGGTGATATTGCACCTGAACAGAATGTATTCACCTTGCATGAAGACGATTGGCGACAAATGGAGTTCATCTCTAGCGAATACTCGGACACAATCGGGATTGAGTTACGCTCGATTATGGCGATTTATCAACAACATCAAAAACAAGGCGGATTCAGTCAATTACATGTTCGTAAAGCGATTCCACGCCCACTCAATGTGTCGATTACGCTTGAAAAACTAAAACAATATCTACCCGCCGATTATTTAACCGCCGCAGCAGTTGTCTTTGCTCAAGATGAACATGAAATCAAAGATGTCTTTGCTTATAATCTGTCTCCATTGGTTATCTACGGACACCTCACACCTGCAAGCACGATAGATGTCTTGGGGATACAATTTGTTGATATTCCAACCAATACCCTGCCTTATGTGATTGATGGGATTGTCAACTTTATGAAAGACCATAACTTGGTGTTTGTGGATTGGATTCGGATGCAGATTCTCCCGCCTGATACGCAAGGCTTCCAGACTTACTTTAGCAAATTCGACTAAGCTCATGCCGATACCAGAACACTATCATCATCATATTCAAATCACGGTTCGCTTTGCCGATTTGGATGTGATGGGACACTTAAATCATGCTAAGTATCTGACCTATATGGAACAAGCACGGATTCTATATATTCAACAGGTCTGTGGCTTTAAAGGAACATGGGAGCAGTTCGGGGTGATTCTCGCTAATGCCACTTGCGATTATCATATGCCTGTTGCCTTTGCCGAAGTAATTTCTGTCTACACACGCTGTAGTCGCTTGGGCGGTAAAAGCTTTGACTTTGAGTATCTGTTACAGAATGAAGTAGGCGAAAACGTTGCGACTGGAAAAACGGTCTTGGTCGCATTTGATTATGAGGCACAACAAACAATTGCTATTCCACAAGTCTGGCGTGACAAAATATCAGATTATGAAACAGGTTTAGTATGATTGTTACAATGTGGTTTACGATATGACTAGTTGATTTGCCGAATAATCGTGATCGTGATAGTTTTAAATAAGAATCGATAAGGTTAAAAGTGGGGCATAGATGCCAACACAAAAAGAAGATATCCGCAGACGTTTACAGATGGTAGACGAACAATTGATTATGCGTGGCATTAACGACCGTCGTGTATTGGACGTTATGCGCCATATGCCTCGTCATAACTTTGTATCTGAAGACATGAAACCTCATGCCTATCGCGATAATCCCCTTCCGATAGCAGAAGGTCAGACAATCTCTCAACCTTATATGGTCGCGTTTATGTCGGAGCGATTGCGCTTGAAGCCACAGCATAAAGTGCTTGAAGTTGGAACAGGCTCGGGTTATCAAACCGCGATTCTCTGTGAATTAACTGATTATGTCTATAGTATTGAACGCTATAGTCGCCTTGCTGATTCGGCTGGACAACGCCTTAATGAGCTAGGTTATAATAATGTTGATATTCATGTGGGGGATGGTAGTCAGGGGTTAGCCGATATGGCACCCTTCGACCGTATTCTAGTGACGGCGGCTGTTCCGCGTGTTCCGGGGGTACTCTGCTCACAATTAAATGTCCTCGGTGGGCGGATGATTTTGCCTGTCGGAGACCATGACCATCAAGAATTAAAACTCATTACACGACGAGGCAATCGCTTGGGGATACGAACCTTACTCCAATGCCGTTTTGTACCACTGATTGGACGATATGGCTTTCAAGATGGAATTGGGGATGACCCTACGCTAGTTTGATGTTTCATAGAGGGATCAATACATCAAACTAGGGAGTGTTTCTGTATTTTCGGACGGGAAGGTGGACGTAGACATACCACACCACCCCGCCCTACATCAATATATCGACTTTTTGTAGGGAGGAGACATGTCTCCTCCACCAACAACTGCAACAACTAGTCGCGTCCACCGCCACCGAATAAACGGAGCAAGAAGAGGAATAGGTTGATAAAGTCCAGATAGAGTGTCAATGCAGCGATCACACTAAACTTGAGTGTATCCTCACTATTGACTTGTAACTTCGGATTAGATGCCATATTCGCAATTTTTTGGGTGTCATAAGCGGTTAAAGCTGTAAACAGTAGAACACCAAAAATACTAATGATGAAGTCCAATGGACCGCTGCCGATGAACATATTCACAATCATTGCGATAAACAGCCCAATTAAGCCCATCATAAAGTAGGTGCTATATTTACTGAGGTCAACTTTGGTTGTGAGTCCGACCAGTGTCATTGCCCCGAAGACGGCGGCTGTCGTGACAAAGGCAGATGTAATTGAACCGATGTCATATACCATGAACAATATGGAGAAAGTCATCCCCGTAATTGCCGCATAGACAAAGAATAGCAAACCTGCAACTGTTGCCGAAATCTTGTTAATTGCCCAACTGAGACCAATCACGATACCAAATTGTGCGATAATCGCGACAAAGAATAAGCTTGATGGTATTTCAGCTCCCATTGACGATAGCAAAATTGAGACAAATGCTGTCACCAGTAGTCCCATTGTCATCCAGCCATATACGCCACGCATCACAGCATTTAGCTTTTCGCCAACAAGGGGAGCTTGCTGGGGTTGCTCCATAAAGAAGCCATCATTTCTCATGCTCATTGTGTATACCTCTCTCATTAATTGTCATTTTTTTGATAACCGTTTACTTTATTACCCTTATTATAATGAATATTTACAGAAAAGGGACATTTTTCGGGCGATTTTATCTGCTTCTTATATTCGCCTTATCCGACTCTAGTTCTTCAATCCGACGGATATTGTCTAATTGTAATTTGATGATATGGTCAAGTTTGTGATTCAGGGCGTTGATTTCTAGCTCGGCTTTGAGGTTGACCCGAAAATCATTTTCGGCACGGATGCGGTCACGCTTGGCTGAGCGACGCTGGCTCATCAAGATAATCGGTCCTTGAATGGCTGCTAACGAACCCAGGGTGGCACTAATGACACCCAGCATCAACATGATATTGCTTTGCATGAGACCCGAAATAAGACTAAGGCTACACCATGAGATAATAAAAAGCAGAATACCCAGTGAAAAACGCCATGAGCCAATCACATCAGCAAGGCGGTCAGCATAAACTTCGGCTTGGGTGCGCTCACGTAATTCTTCATCATTTTCATTCGTGGGCATCATATCGCCATCACGGAAGCTATCAATCACCTCTTGCTCAAGTTTAGTGATTTCACCATTCTCTGCTGCCAACATCGAGGTAGCATAATCCGCTTTTGCTATCCGCAAGCAGTCGTCACAAACAGGCATATCGGCTTGCCAGTTGGGATGTTTTTGTTTAATTTGGTCTGTAATAACAGTTGGAACGCTAGCGCCTACTTGCATTTCACCTAGCTTACGATTGTTATCACAGACAGGGCAGACACTAAAGTTTTTATTTTGCATGATTAAACGCCACCTGTTTGAAAAGTTCTAGACTGATTGCAACTAAGAAATTTAGTGATATTATTGTCGAAGTTAGATTCCTTCTCATTATTGCATCGCTAACTCATCTTTTATATCAACATTTATAGTAATGTATAGACTTTACTTCTCAGACAGCAAAGTAATAAATCTTAATTTAAGATATCAATTATGTTGTCTATAATATGGTTAATAATAGCCTAAATAGAAAAGGATGGTGTATTATAATGAATCATAAAATCACTCCAGTCATTATTATTGTTTTATCATTGTTACT
>CAYGTY010000281.1:0-6279 GCA_964352825.1 uncultured Anaerolineaceae bacterium | reverse complement strand
ATCTTATGGGTTCAAGCGCGATGGGGTGGTATACTTAAAGTAAGATTTTGACACAAGGATTTGAGACCCCATGACACAGGAAATAACACCACCAGAGACACCTTATGTCTTGATTGACAATCGGCGGATGCAAAATAATTTACAGATTATGACCAATATTTGCAATGAGCTGGGCTTAAAGTTGCGCGCCAATGTCAGCCTGCATAAACGCCCGATGATTGCCCAAGACCAAATTGAAATGGGGGCAATCGGCATCAGTTGTTATACCCTAGCCGAAGCTCGTCAATTTATCGAAGCTGGCTTTACCGATATACAGATTCCAGCCAATATTGTTGGTGCAGATAAAACAGAAGCCCTCACGGATTTGCTGATGATGGCAAAAGTAACTGTCACCGTTGACCATACAGTTGTGGTGGCGGGCTTGGCAGATGCAGCAGGACGGTATGATTTATCGGTACGCATCTTGGTTGAATTAGCCAGTGACAATGGGCGTACAGGCGTATCACCATCGGAAGCGGTTGTGATTGCACAGCGGATTGAAGAAGAAGAACATCTACATTTTGCAGGGGTTTATATGCAACCGATTACACCCCGTTCCTATCCACGTCTAAAGGAAACACTCCGACAATTAGACGAAACAGGGATTGGGGTTGATGTGATTAGTGGCGGAGGTACAGGTTTTGCATTGATTGCACCGACGATGCCAGAAGTCACCGAAGTCGTATCAGGGCGTTATCTATTCTACGATTGGGAATCGATTGTTAATGGATGGTGTCATCCTGATGAATGTGCTTTGATGGTGAAGGCAACTATCGCGAATCGTCCATCAGCCGAACGTGCGATTGTGAATGTCGGTTGGCGTACATTATCCATGTTTAACATTAATAATACCTACGGACATATTCTCGAATATCCCCATGCGATTATCTTCCAGCTTGAGCCACACCGCGCTTATATTGATACAAGCCGATGCAAAGAACAGCCTGTAATTGGTGAGACCGTGCATATTGTGCCGATTCGCTCAGAAGCCGTTTTACATCAAGTCAATGAAATCTATACCGTTCATAATGGTCAAATTGTGCCAATGATGTAATATAGTTGGGGGGAATACCACTGATGAACAATAATACATGGCTCAATGAAAACGAATATCCTGATGAAAAAGATATTGAAGAATTTGGAGACGACTCCCCAGTTGATTACGACCCACTGACGATTGGTTATATTGGCGATTCGCGCCCATCTTTCTGGACAGCAAAACGAGTAGTCATCTTGCTAATTGCTATCCTGATGATTGGTGCGCTGGTGATACCGCTATTGAGACTCTTGATGTAATTGAACAGAAAGATATAACAATGAGTTGGGCAACCCATGCAATTGAAAAACTACAAAAAGGTGAATCTGCTAAAATTCGCCCACGCGGCCATTCCATGACAGGCAAAGTCAACCATCGTGAACTTGTTACCCTTGAACCCTGTGATGCTGATAGCCTAAAAGTCGGTGATATTGTCCTTGTAAAAGTAAAAGGGCGTGTTTATCTACACCTTATCAAAGCAAGGGCAAAAGGACGATTTCTGATAGGGAATAATCGTGGTGGAACAAATGGATGGGTCGGTAAAAACTCTATTTTTGGCATCACGACACAAATCGAACCTTAAATCTATCTATATTTTCAAAGTAGGAATTAATGCGTGAACAACTTGAAACTCTGATGCGCGACTCAGAGGTCACACAGCTTGCTGTTTCAATGATTGATGATGGGCAGTTAAGTGAGACTTACATATTCGGAGACTCAAAAAATCATCCCCTGAAAAATGATACCCTTTGGACAGTTGCATCCTTGACCAAGCCAGTATTTGTTTATGGTGTTATGCTTCTTGCCCAACGCGGAATAATCGATATGGACCGCCCCATGCAAGACTATCTCCCCAATGCTTATACAGATGATGTGTTTGCAGCTCAAATGACGATTCGTCACGCAATGAGCCACTCAACAGGGTTTCCAAATTGGCGTGGCGAAGAAGGACTACAATCAAGTTTTGTACCGGGTACAAAGTTCAGCTATTCATCGGAAGGGCTAACATTTTTACAGTATGTTATTGAACATATCATTCAAATGCCCTTATATGATTATTTGCAACAAAATGTTTTTGAACCACTAAAAATGAATAACACAGACCTTCAATTGGAAGAGCAAAAAGACCTTCCACCCATGCTTCATTTTTTGACGGGAAGTTTGCTTGCCAATGGTGCATTGAGTCTACGAACAACGATTATAGATTATGCCCGCTTTGTAAGCGCAATGTTTGATACAGCATCATCAACTGCACTGCTCAATCAAGCAAATCTAAAAGAGATGCTCCGTCCGCAAGTACCTATACCTGATGTGCCAAACCTTCATTGGGGGTTGGGTTGGGGACTACAAAACATCTCATCACAACTGAGTTTTTGGCATTGGGGAGCGCGTAGTATCCCCAAGACAATGAACTTTGTAATGGGCATCCCGAGCGAACAAAAAGCAATCATTATTTTTACAAACCACCAAAGTGGATTATATTTATGCAACCATCTTATCGAGTTGTGGGCAGGTAAAACAATCATCCCTGCATTTGAATGGCTATTACCTGCCCATGAGTGGCGACCCGATGGCAAAAAACAAAGATAATCGAGTCAATTATATTAGTTTATGCTTGAGCAAAGGTGTCAGGCGTAATCGTTTTTAACACCGCTTGGGATAAGTTCAAGACCTGCTCATAATCATCTGTATTCATCAAGGCTGTTGGGCTGTGAATATAGCGACAGGGCGTTGACAGCACCATCGTCGGAATCCCTGAGTGAGCAACATGAATCGCCCCACCATCTGTCCCACCGCCACGAATCATTTTATGTTGATAGCGAACATCATTGGCATCAGCCGTTTCTTGCAAAAAGCGTAGAACACGCGGGTCAGTAATCATGCGCGCATCCATTAATGTAAGGACAACTCCTTCACCGAGCTTACACCCAGGGTTCGGTGGAATATCACCTGCGTCAATTTCGAGATTTGGGTCAGGCAAATCATGAGCGGTTGTGCCTTCTAGGACAATCGCAGCATCAGGATTAAAGCGTTGGGCGGCAATCTGTGCGCCACGTAGACCAACTTCTTCTTGTACGGTAAAGGCGGCAACCACTGTCACAGGATACGGACCATTTTGCAAAATATCAATTAATACGGAACAGCCCACACGGTCATCAAAGGCTTTGCCGCGTACAATCTTATCACTGAGTTGCGCATAGAAGCTATCAAAGGCGATGCGGTCACCGAGTTCGGCAGCACTTTTATCGATTGCTCCTGTATCAATCCGCAAAGCATCCATATCAACGACAGACATATTGCGTCCCATATGAATTGGCTTCCAGAGAACAACACCGGGGGTACGATTTTTGCCAATTTTGACGCGTAATCCGGGGAGAATCCGTGCATCAATCCCACCAACATTCGTAAATTGAATCAGCCCATCACCCCCGACATTCGTCACCATCATACCGATTTCGTCCATATGTGCTGCAATCATGACTGTATAGTCAGGATATTGAGTCCCCTTTTGAATGGCAGTAACATTCCCAATCGAATCCACTTGCATATCAGTAACATGTTCACCAATTGCGTCCATCACAATTTTACGAACATCACCTTCTTCACCACTGACACCGATTGCATTTGAGAGTTGTTCTAAAAGCATAATAATTCTCTGTCCTTACTATAAATTCACAAGCATCATCTGCCTATGATACTGCAATGCGCGCCGAAGACAAAATTGGATTTAGATGAAATCGCAATCAATTTGTACAATAATGGAACGATTCCATTTATAGCGGTGTCTATAGTGGTGTGGAATAAAGGGAGGAACAATATGGGGATACCAATACCTAATCAAGAGCCAGACCCCGATATTTATCTCGTAGAGCGAATGGCAAGGGGTGATGCTCAAGCGTTGGATGATTTATATGCACTGTATGGGAGCGCATTACTTGGTTTTTTATCTGCTCGACTCAATAATCAGCATTTGGCGGAAGAAGTGTTACAAGATGTGATGCTTGCCGCTTGGAAGAATGCTGCGTCTTTTCGGGGAGATAGCAAAGTCAAGACATGGTTATATGTAATTGCTCGCAACCGTGCCATTAATACCCAACGTAAACGCACGCTAAATATGGTTCAATTGAACGAAAGCTATAAGTATCCGAGTGATGAAACAGGTCCGATGGAAAAGGTCATCAAAAAGGCGAACCGCGAGGTGGTACGCACAGCGATTGACCAATTGCCAGAGGGTCAGAAAGAAGTGTTGACACTGGTATTTTTTAATCAGCTATCAGGACCCGAAACCGCCGAAGTATTAGGCATTAGTGAAGGAACTGTCAAAAGCCGATTACATCGTGCCAAACATCAACTCAAGCATATACTCGGACAACAAGGAGGCTTTTAATGCAAGACCAATGGAAAGACCTCATTCCGTTCTATGTTGCGGGTACACTTGATGAGCAAAGAAAGCAAGCTCTCGAAGCCTATCTCCAACAGTGTGGTGACCCCTGCCTGCAAGAAGTTGAAGAATGGCGGCAAATCGCATCTCTAACATGGCAATCTGTAGCGGTTGATGCCAGTGCAGTACCACCACTATCACAAGCTGTCCGTGCCGAAGTCGCACAGTCAGCAGAATTACGAGCATCGGGAAAAGTGATTTCGTCAGAACAATTCACAGCCGAACGACCCCAAAACGTCACGCAAGCTCCTGTCTATACGCGGGACCAAGCTCGTATCAAACAACGTAAACCATCTCGTATACCCTTGACGATGGTTGCTGCATTTATGACAGTGGTCATCTTTGGTGGCATTCTCGTTAGCCAACTGACACCTGAAGATTTAGAACCACAGACCATTTTATTGACGGAAGTTCCGAATACGGATGTTGAGTTAACACGCGAATTTGGCGGGAATGTCGGTATTTTACCCGATAATCCTGATAGTGGGATTGTATCGACACCGACATCCTTTGCACCAAGACCCACAGAAACACCACTTCCACCGCCAACGATAGCACCCAATGGTTTGATAACCTCAACGCCATTTCCGCTACCGACCCAGCCACAATCAAGTGAGCTTGGATTTAATCCATCACAAGGCTGTATGGTGCGGAATGATACACAAGGTGCATTAACCGTTTATCGGGATGCGTCATTTTCAGCGAATTCGGTTGGGATCATGCAAGCAGGTCAAGAAAATGCTATCCGTGTGACATTTAACGGCTGGTACGAATTATCCTATGGACGCTGGGTTTATGGGGAAAACTTGTTTATCTTTGGCGATTGTAGTGCAGTGATTACCGCAACACCAACAGCCATTGGTGATAACCCTGATGATCGAATCGATAATGGGATTCCAGAATGTAGTATCCGTAATGTTACGGCGGACCCTATTAACCTCTATCAATGGGCGGATTATAATAGCCCTATCAATGGAAAATTGCCTGCTGGTGAAGTCGTTGATGTGGTGATTAGTCAAAATGGGTGGTATCAAGTTTTCTACGCACAATGGGTCAGTGGCGCGGATGTGATAGTCGAAGGCGAAGACTGCAATACACTGTGGATACCGACTCCGACAGGGTCGCCTGTATTCGTACCCTCGGTAACACCAACCATCAATCCTGATACCTATAGCGGTGCGCCTATCGCAGTTATCAGAACAGAATTTACTGTTGTACGGACAACACCATCGACACTTGGGGTTTACATCAACCGATTACCACAAGGCGTTAACTTACCTATCATCGCCCATAACAATGTCACAGGACCGCAACGTTGGTATCTGGTGTCCTTACCAGCAGGACAAACAGGTTGGGTACCGTCTTTGGATGTTGATGTGATTCCGAATGATTTGGAGGTTGCCCCTGCCGCGACTGTTCCATTTATTCCAACAGTGACACCGCAAGGCTTTGTCCCAACCCCGATTCCTGAAAATTGGTCGCACGTCTCAACAATTCAGGAACACGGTTGTGGCGGAACAGTCGGCGAACAAAGTACGATTGCTGTCCAGCTACAGAATTATGGGTCAGAAATTGTCATGACCTACCCAGCAACGGGTCAAAATTTTGTACTCGACAATATTGCACCCAACGCCTTTGCAGGGTCATATGGCACAAGTGCATTTATCCAAGTTGATTTGACCTTCACATCAGGTACGACCTATACAGCCAGTGAAACCATCACACAAGAAAGTGGCTGTATTGTCCGTATGACATGGGCAGG
>CAYGTY010000280.1:5133-6448 GCA_964352825.1 uncultured Anaerolineaceae bacterium | reverse complement strand
ACACTTAAAATTAGATGTTTGAGGTAACCGGCTGGTGACCATTCTGTATCCGTTCCAGCAAAAAATTGGGTGTTGGATAATTGGGTTGCTGTTGAGGTGACTTGTTCATAACTCTGTTGTAAGGCGGCTATAATTTCTGATTTGGTTTGAATGGTCATCATATTTATCTCCCTTATATGTATACACGTTCAGGTTGAGTTTGATAATTTGCAGTGTCACACATTCGGGGGAGGGTTGAGAAACCGCTCCCCTACACAACTCATGAACAGTAATATAAACACAAGGAAATTATTATGGTTACTGGCTAGCCTTCGTAGCGTAAGGTATCGCTAATGGTAATATTGATGGCATAGAGAGCAGGTCCGAGTGCAGCGACAACACCCACAACAATCATAATCACAAACCAGATGATGCAACCTGTTAGCTCCAAGTTATACCTTGCATCTAGTGAATACATTTGTTGACCGAGGATACTCGAAATCTCATGCCCGAACCATTCAGATAACATAAACGCCAGCACATAACTGATGAACACAATGGTTAAACTTTCGACAAAGACCATTGTTCCAAGATGACGATAATCGCCACCGAGTGAGCGTAAGATACCGATTGATTTTGTGCGTTCTCGTGTGTTGATGCTGATGGTACTAATCAGACCGATGACGCTAACGGCTTCAATCAAAACAGCGAGCAATATCAAAGTTTGCGTCACGATACTGAGTCGCTCTGCACGGCGTTCCACAAATTCTTGAATCGAAATAGACGAGTTCACAGCAATCCCTTCTCGATTATAGACCTCACGCAGATTTTCTAAAGTGCGTTGAACCTCGGCTGGATTGGTGTTGGTTGTGATAATCGCAAGGCGAATTGAAGACGCATAAGATGGAATAAGTTTCTCGAAGCTATCTATTCCGACAAAGCCTTCTGTCATGAGCATTTGTCCTGTGACACCGGCAATACTCCATACCTTATCCTCATTTGTGCCTGCACCGACAACAATCTCTGATGAACGGTCAACATATAAGCTGAAGGCGCGATAGGCTTCATAGGTTAATAATAGTTCGTCTTCGTTTTGTAACCATGCTCCACTCAGCAATTGATCGCCTGCGAACCCAATAATCCGTGAGTCAAGCGGTACACCTCGTAATAAGATGCCACCACTAACCGTTGTCGTAGGTGGTCCGTCTTGGGGGCGCGGTGGACGACGATTCGCATTTTCCCCATTATCAGCTGGAATTGGACTATTCTCCTCCACGCTATTAGAGGATAGTTGATTCGTGTTTTCCCCATTATTGGGTGGTGGTGGACGATTGCC
>CAYGTY010000280.1:0-5033 GCA_964352825.1 uncultured Anaerolineaceae bacterium | reverse complement strand
CCATTATTGGGTGGTGGTGGACGATTGCCCGTCGTTCCACTGACAGGTGGCAAGCTATCCAAAATTTCTTGAGTTGCAACAGGTGTTGGATTTGTCACATTGCCTATGGGGCGTGGTGGTAGAGGGTTACCTGCTATCGGTCCATAAATACGATAGATACTCCCTTGTCGCCATGCTTCGACATATTGGATGTTGGGTTGTTTTTCGGCAAGGCGTATTAACTTCGGAATCGGTTCATAGCCATTGAAGCTAAACTCAATATTGTAGTCAAATAAGCTGTTGGCAAGGCTTGCATCCAGATTTTGGAGTGCTGTTTCTATACCAAATGAAGAGATGAATAATGCCCCCGGTAAAGTCAGCGAAATGACGGTTAATAAAAATCGTCCCGGTTTGAGGAAGGTATTGAGAACCGCCATCTGAAAGACGATATTCGGTATCATCAGGCGCGGTATAAATGACACTTTCTTTACCCAACCACTTTTGACATTGCCATCACTGCGTAAGGTCTCGCTGACCGTGAGGGTTGAGCCTTGTACGATGGGAACGACAGACGCAAGGATGGGGATAAAAATAGCTGATAAGAATTGGGTAAGCCGTATCTCGTTGGTTACAACAACTTGTCCAACATCAATATCAATCAGATTGACAAGGAACTGGCTCAAGGCATGGGCGACATATCCTGTGAGGGGAATGGATAGCGTAAACGAAATCAGCCCAATAATAATCATCATCGTAAAAAAGAGTTTGATAACCTGTGATGGGACTGCACCGAGCGATTTCATGATGCCGATTTCGGTCACCTGTCTGCCGACAATTGCCGAGACAAAGTTCCCAATCATGACCCCTGTGACACCAAAAGTGAAGATGGTTGATAAAATAAGGAGGGTGTCAAGAACACTCGTTTGATTTTCTAGGGGTGGAGCATCACTTAAATATTCGACTGAGATAATCCGATACCCTGCTTGTTCAATTTCGTCTTGCACATCTTGCATGAATCGGCGAATCGTAAGCACATCACCACTGGCACTATCAAAACGCAAATAGAGTTGATTATAGGCAGGTTGGTTGGGGCGCAAAAAGACAGCTAACTGGATATCTTTCAAGGTATCGTTGGAGATATAAGCCACTGCTTGGTCACTGAGGTGGCTAGGATAAGCAATTACATCATTCACAAATCCTGAAATCCGTAAAATATGTTTATCACCAAATGGGGTTTGTACCTCGATATTATCACCAATTGCTAGGGCATTACGCTGTAAAATCGAACGATCAAGCCACACTGAACCACGTTCAGGGGTATATCCAAAGGTTTGTGCTTCTGGAAAGATGCGATGTAAGCCGACGCTACTATAATCATCACTGGCATGAAGTTCTAAAGGAAGCCATTCATTGATACTCACGCGCGCTCGTGCCGACCCTGTTACAAAGCGCGCAGACGATTCCACCACACCGTCTATCAATTCGATGCGCCTCAATAAATTGGATTCAAAGGCTGAAATTTGTATGACAACTTGAGCAGGATGTGCTGAACGAAAGGCTTGTTCATAGGATGATTTGAGTGTGTCGCGCGCTGTACCAATCGCACCAAATAAGATGATACCAACCGTGATGGCGAAGATTGAAAGCCCTGTTCGTAAGCGATAAATCCACAGATCGCGGATAATTTTTTGTAGTTGTACCGTCATAATACTGGAACTTCGATCTGTTCAGTCGGCATTTCAGCGACAGCTTGGTGTTGCTTGAATAATGCCTGCATTTGTTGTCTAAAGGCGGGTGATGTTTCCATTAGATTTTGGAAAGCTGGTAGATTGATAGATGCTAATTTGACACCTGCGTCTGTGCTAGCCCGAACCGTTGCCGAGCGTCGCCCATCACCTAATAATGCCATTTCGCCAAAGTATTCACCTTTGGTTTTGCGTCCCACTAGGACTTCACGAGTTGTCCGACGCGCATAGATGTCCACACGTCCCTCAAGCACAATGTAGAACTCATCTCCTATCGTGCCTTCTGTGATAATGGTTGTACCTGCGCTATATTCAGAAACATGGGCATGTTTAATAAAGATGTTGAACTGTTCTTCCGTGAGCTTGTCGAGAACTGATGATAGGTATTCATTGACCAGCACACCATTATCGAGCAGGAACACATGGTCAGCCCGTTGCGCATGTTCATCATCATGAGTGACCATCAAGATTGTCTTGCCCTCATCACGCAAGTTTTCAAATAATTGGAACATGGCAAGCGCGTTACTGGCATCGAGATTGCCTGTTGGCTCATCACAGACGATGATAGCAGGGTCATTGGCAAGGGAACGGGCAATGGCGACACGCTGTTGTTCACCGCCTGATGCTTCGCTGGGGAGTTTATTGGCTTGATGCGCTAAACCAACCATATCCAGTAATTCCATAGCTCGTTTGCGGCGTTGCTTCGATGAATAATTATTGTTTAATTCCATCGGCAACATGACATTTTCGACAAGGGTGAGCGTTGGCAAAAGTTGAAAAAACTGAAAAACTAACCCAACCCGTTTACCGCGCCATCTTGCAAGCTGTAATTCGTTGAGTTGGTGAACAGCGACACCATCAATAAATATCTCACCTGATGTCGGACGGTCAATACCTGTCAAACAATTGATTAAGGTTGATTTTCCACTCCCTGAGCGTCCAACAAATGCAACAAATTGACCGCCATCTATGTTGACAGAGAGGTTTTCAAGCGCGACAAATGTGCCAGCAGGTGTCTGATACATCTTGTGTAAATCGCGGATTTCCAAAAAACTGGTTGGAGCAGGCGATGAATCTCTTTTATTTATAAATGGGATACGCATATGAATTTCCTTTAATGCGCTAACAACTTATCATCATGAGTTACTATGAAAGGAACGTTTCACAATGTTGTAAAATATCTGGCAAAATTTGGATAGACCGTTTCCAATCTCCTGATACTTCTAAGGAATGATTGAGATTCTCATAGACTTTCCATGATTGGGTTGCTGTGCTTTGGATGATGTCAGGGTCATAAGCTGGGTCGGCTGTTCCGATAATGCCCAAAGCAGGTATATCCCCTAACATCGACATGGCATTTTGTATGGGTGTCAACATCAATGCCGAGCGTTTTGGACTATCTAATATAGACATCAGTTGAGTTGCAATCAAAGTCCCCAGTGACTTACCGACAACACAGACTTTTTGATATTGGGATGACATGATTTGTGAGACAACAGCTTGCGTATCGGCATGAATATCAGGGATACGAGACATCCAATTTTCAACTGGGGTCATATGGATACCATAACGGATATACAGTACGTCATAGCCCTGCCCCTGTCCTATTTGCCCGACATAACGCATAAGAGGGCTATCAATGGTGTAGCCTTTGCCGGGGAGTAGAATTATCAACTTAGTCGATGACGCTTGCTGGATATAGTTGTGTTCAAGTTCTATCCCAAATTGTGATGTGATTGTGATGGTTTGGTAAGTAGCCATCGTGCCATCCTATATAACAGGTATTTATACATATTATAAGAGACAAGCAAGGTCTATTCCCTTAACGGTATATATTCTCATGTATATAAGACCAAAAAAGTGTAAAAGAAATGGGTATAAATGTTTTCAAGATGTAAGATCTTTTTTAAATAAGTGTCAACATCGCAACAATATAGGGCATTGTCCGCAGATGATATGATTGATGTTTAGTGATTGTGTATAAATTCTAATTTACCACTCAACCTCTAATTTAATCGGACCGCGGAATGAGATATTCGGGACATAGTCTATCTTTTGCTCAGGGACAAGCCGAAGCGATGGCATTTTGTGTGTGAGTGCTTCCAGCAGAATCCCCATCTCCAGCCGTGCCAGTGGTGCGCCCACGCAATAATGAATACCATAGCCAAATGCCAAATGGTCACGTAAGTTAGAGCGTGTTAGGTCGATCTCATCTGGTTCAGGAAATACAGATACATCCCGATTAGCAGAATTGAGCATCAATAGTAGATTTGCACCTTCAGGGATTTCGATACCATTAATCGTTGTGGTTTTACGTG
The DNA here is from genome assembly GCA_964352825.1 of uncultured Anaerolineaceae bacterium. Classification (GTDB taxonomy): domain Bacteria; phylum Chloroflexota; class Anaerolineae; order Aggregatilineales; family Phototrophicaceae; genus UBA6055. The sequence continues at coordinate 991 of CAYGTY010000280.1, read as the reverse complement.
CCAACCGTCGCCATGTACAGACTGATGGGTCATAGCGCATACTTTCTTCAACGGCTGATGGAATTTTGTCAGGGTCATCACAGAGGGCTTGCCAATGGTCATAATCGGTTAGCCAATGAAGCAATGTGTTACTAATTTGAGCCGTGGTTGTTTCGTGTCCAGCCACCAATAACGTAATCATACAACTGGCAATTTCGTTGAGGGTCAGCTTACTATCATCCCCATCCCGTAATCGAATTAAGTCACTGGTGAGGTCATCTTGCGGATTAGCCACTTTCTCTTGGACCAGATTGACAGTGTACTTCCAAAATGGAACAAGATTTTGGGTCATCGCGATTTGTTCGTCAGCAGTGGGACGACCATAATAGAGTTTAAGTCGATTGCCTGCCCATGCTTTGACCTGTGGCACATCTTCTTCGGGTACACCCAACACATGAAATAACACATAAGCAGGATATTCATAGGTCAGTTCGGCAACAATATCCGCTGACCCCATATCAATAATACGCTCAATCGCGGTGTCTGCAATTTGACGGATAGCTGGGGCAAAGCTATTCATCCGACGTGGCGTGAATAATTTGTTGACATATGAGCGTATACGTGTGTGACTAGGAGGTACATTATTCGATAAGACAGGTTGTGGTGTATAGTCACCATCACTCAGCATCGTTTTGACGGTCTCAGAAAAAGGGACAATCGGTGTAATCGTATTTTCTGCTGTATAGGCTTCATAATCTCGGAAGATAGCTTTGATGTCTTCATAGCGTGTTACAACCCAATAATCAATGTCGGGGCTGTAAAATATAGACTCATCCGCACGCGCTTGTTCGAGCAATGGATAGGGATTATCCAAATCAAGTGGGTCAAAGGCTTCACTAAAGTTATGAATAGGGCATTGTGATTTTGGTTTCATCAAGAACTCCTTGTCAGCTATGCTCACTACCATACCGCAGAGTTCTTGATTCGTCATATATTAAACATCTAAATATTA
>CAYGTY010000279.1:0-6473 GCA_964352825.1 uncultured Anaerolineaceae bacterium | reverse complement strand
TTAATAACATTTGGTATTTTTAATAAGTAGATAAGAAAATTTGGTATATCCTCTAGCAATCATAGTATGATTAATTATCGTCGTATAAACATTGGAGGGTCTGATGAAACGTTTTGGATTATTAATAATTTTCATAATGTCGTGGATAATGATACCACCAACATTTGCTCAAGATGTTGATGAATGTGAAGCGTATGAACTTATCACAGTCGATACACCAAATTTTGAAGAAGCTGGGCTGAATATCCGTACCTTACGCTGTGCAACTGTTCATGTCGTAGATGAAGAAGGTGCAATCGTAGATGTGTTTGTAATTGCAGAAAGTACAATCGGTTCATATTTACGAGGGGCAGACCTTAGCGGACAAGATGTTACAGAAATTGATTTTAGTATGGCAAATCTACGTGATTCGATATTAAACAATATCATGGCGGAGTTTGTCATGTTTGTCGATACAGACTTTACAGGGGCAAATTTAGAATCAGCAAACTTAAGTTTTGCTTATTTCAACTTTGCGACCTTAAGTGAAGCGAGCCTCGTGGATGCCAACCTTGAAGGTGCTGAATTAAGCGACACAGAGATGCGGTTTACTGATTTAGAGGGTGCGAACTTGAATAACGTCATTGGCTATGAGGGTGATTAAATAAAAATAGGGCATGACTTCTCACCATGCCCTATTTCATCAACTACTATTATTTAATGTTTTCCGTTTTAGCTATTACCGTTAGAACGCGCTGGACGTTTCTTTGGCAAGCGCATCGGTAATTCTGTACGACGCACACCATCATATTGATAAAGCGCATTGGCAACTGCCCCTGCTGTTGGGACTAAGCCAATTTCTCCCACACCCTTTGCACCATAAGGTCCATATGGGTCGGGAACTTCAACACCAATGATTTCCATTTCAGGCATATCCTTCGCCCGTAAAATACCACACTTACGTAACATCGTACTCTTAGGACGACCACCTTCGAGTTCGAGGTTTTCGCTAATGGCATAACCTAAGCCCATATGGATTGAGCCTTCGAGTTGCCCTTCAAACAAAGTCGGATTAAAGATTTTACCTGCATCGTGTGCCGCAATAATCCGTTCAACTTGCCCATCATCATTAAGGATAACGACTTGGGTCGCATAACTGTAGGAGTAATGTGTATAGACTTTCTCGACCATTGCACCCGGTTTAGTTGTCCAATCCACACTAAACTCGCCAACATATTGTTTGCCGACGAGTTCAGCCAAACTATGATTTTCAAGGTCAGCCTTTAATCCTTTACTGGCATCAATGGTTGCGTTACCCACTAAGGACGTCGCTCGGGAAGCGGTAGTCATCCCTGTCACCATCTCCGAGCTTGTGTCAACTCGCACGTCCACAATAGCTGGGTCAACACCTGTTTCAGTAACCAGCGTTTGGAGTGCCATTGTATGAACACCCTGTCCCATCTCTGTCCAACCGTGGTCAAGTACAATTTTATCTTCAGCTTTAATCGTGATAGTGACTTTAGACGAGTCGGGCATTCCATTACCGATACCTGTATTCTTAATACCACAAGCAATACCCGCGAATTTTGCACGCTGGAATTCATCTTTCACAGCTTCCAATGTCGCTTTTGCACCTGCTCCCGCTTCGATGACTTGCCCTGTTGCGGTCATATCACCATCATCTAAGGCATTATGATAGCGGAATTCCCAACGATCAAATCCACCTTGTTCACATAAATCATCAATACAGCTTTCAAGCGCAAATGCTGTTTGATTCACACCAAAGCCACGCATCGCACCACAAGGTAAGTTATTGGTATAAACAGCGGTACTTTCAATATCTGTGACTGGGAAGTTATAAGCCCCTGTCGCGTGACCAGCAGACCGTTCTAGCACCTTCATACCAACTGAAGCATAAGCTCCTGTATCCCCAACAAAACGCCCTTTACAGAAGGTTAAATTGCCCTCTTCATCACATCCGATTGTATAATCCATCCAGATTGGGTGACGTTTCGGGTGCATCACAATCGACTCATCACGGGTCAAACGCACTTTGACAGGTTCACCCATTAGATATGCCGCTAATGCCGCATGTCCTTGCACCGAGAGGTCTTCTTTACCACCAAACCCACCACCATTGGCTATAAGAATGACTCGAACAGCACTTTCGGGTAAACCGAGTGCTTTTGCAATTTGCTTGCGGTCTTCAAAAACACCTTGCCCCTGTGATAAGACTTCAACCCCGCCATCTTTCGGGTAAGCGATACAGGCTTCAGGTTCCATAAAGCCATGTTCAATCATCTGGGTTTGATAAATACCATGTGAGGTGTATTTGGCTTCCTTCATTGCCATATCAAGGTCACCACGGCTTGTCATTGACTTCGACAAGATATTGCCACCTACATGAATCGACGGGCTACTGTCTTCTAGTGCCTTGTGCATATCCACAACAGGCTCTAGCACCTCATAATCAACTTGAATCAAGCCAACAGCTTCGCGTGCAATTGCATCTGTTTCTGCAACCACACATGCCAAGACATCCCCGACATAGCGTGTTGTCTCACCTTCAGCAACCATCAAAGGCCAATCCTGCCGAATTAAACCGATATGGCGGTCACCTGTAACATCCCCTGCCGTGATAATCCGTAAAACACCGTCTAGGGCTTGTGCTTCACTGAGATCAATCAACTTTACAACCGCTCGTGGATGGTCACTGAACTTCAATGCACCAATTCGCATCCCCTCAATCCGAATATCATCAACATATTCATGCTGACCTAATACCAAATCTTGTGCATGATATTTGGGTACGCGGGTTCCGACCTTACCATCATTTTCTGGAATTATAACTTCTTCTTCAGTCCGAATGGCTTCGGCAGCGGTTTCAATGGCATCAATAATTTTCTTATATCCTGTACAACGGCATAAATGTGGGGTTAATGATTTTTCGATGTCGTCACGGCTTGGTTCAGGATTTTGATTAATCAGATTATTGGCTTGCATCACAATCCCAGGGATACAGAAACCACACTGCACACCACCCTCTTTGACAAACGCATTTGCAAATACTTGCTGACGATATTCGCCTAAGCCTTCTGTTGTGACAATTGATTTACCTTCAATTTTCCCCATCTTAGTCACACAAGAGATAAGGGCTTTGTCATCTACCTGCACCACACAACAGCCACAAGCAGCCTGAGGCGCACACCCATCCTTTGCAGACATGATACCCTGCACATCCCGTAAATAAGTCAGCAGTGGCATATCAGGGTCGCCATCATACTCAATCGAGAATCCATTTAATTTAAATTGAATCATAAGGTCTTATCTCCAATAATCAGTCGATTCAGCCAACGAGGCACTTTTCGATAGATAGTCTATCGCCGTGTGATACGACCTGCGACTGTTCTCTATATTATCTTAGTAGATGATGAATTTTTCAAATCTATTTCTACTTTATCTTAGAAGATTTTATGATTGCTTGTCTATCGTAAAAGCATATATCTCAAATGATAGCCGTTTAGGTCAATATAAACAAAGAAAGTCAGCATAAAGCATCACCCCATACAAATAGCCGACTGAAATAAATTATGCATAATTCCCGATTTAATATTCATATTCAAGCATCATACGCTACACATCCATATAGCAGATGCGTTATACTGAATATGATATATTTCACTTCGCGCGAAGTATGTCTTTAAGGGTGGTTCGTACCCACCCTTTCCTAAAATTTACCTAAAATAACTATATCGTATTTCGTTATAGCTCACAAGCAATTTTCACAAATAATATATGCTTTTAAATAGGCTTGATATAATCATCCCAATCAATGCCTTGTGTGATCCCAGCCTTAAGTGTTTCGAGAAATGCCAATGCCTCTTCCACAGTGTCAACCATCAAGCTCTTATTGAGTGCTTCTTGCGAAAAAGTTTGAAAGCTCTGTACCACAATCTTACTGATTAAATCTTCGCTAAAAGCTGTACTCCCCCCATAGTTCGGATGCTTTGCCAACTGGCTCATTTGATTAACAATATTCATGGTAACGATGCGTCCTTGACGTAAATCCGAAATATAATAAATCGGCTCAGTCGCAGACTCCAATTGTTCGGTATGATCTTTTAAAAATTGTTTTTCTTCATCTCTCGTTGGATAGCGCACCCACGTTACCAAAATAAGATTGGATGAAATATAGTTAAATTCATAAGCCATAGCAATAATCCCTATCTGAAGTTATGGACAAATTGTTCAATTATTCTCGGTGATGGGCTGTGATGATATACAAGAAGGCGTAAATCTATCAATTAGATAATATAATAAAGGTTAATGATAAAGAAATAAAGGTTATCTAAATACAATCTTAATCATATTTTTTGTAACATTCAACCGAATTCAACGATATAACGATTACTTCGTCGGTATATACTATCCCAAGTATTCTGTTGTTCTTCAATTTCTACCGACATAGAAAAAGGGTGTTTCGGCATCCTTTTTTATTTATCTGTAAGTTTAACGGTATAGTAATGTTATTGTTTATGAACAAATATCATGTAACATTGAATACTTGTAAACGATTTAGAGGTAAATAAACATTATCCTAGCTATAAGAGATGACGGCACTAAGCTTAACACAACATCACATCATACCTTTACGGAGAGTAGCTGTGTCTTTACCCACAGATAACACCGAAAAGGCTCTCATTGAGCGCGCTAAAATGGGAGATGAAGCAGCTGTTGCACAACTTTACGAAACGCATGTTGATAAAATTTTTCGATATATTGCCTATCGTGTACCAGACTCTGATGCAGAAGATATTACGGCAGATGTATTTGTCAACATGGTTCAAGGTCTCGCATCATTTACATATACAGGTGCGCCTTTCGAATCGTGGTTATATCGTATAGCAAGTGCTCGGATTGCTGACTTTTATCGCAAAAACAAAAAAATACAACAACTTGAACTGGATGAGCGACTCACAACAGATTTACCTAAACCAGAAGATAAGCTCATCTTGACACAAGAACAACAAGAACTTCGTCGCAAGCTCAAACAGCTTGGTGATGACCAACAAACCCTTCTTATTCTACGGTTTGTAGAACGCAAGAGTCACGAAGAAGTCGCAAAAATTATGGGTAAGACCGTTGGCGCAGTAAAAACAATGCAACATCGCGCTCTGCAACAATTAGCAGAGTTGATGGGTAAAGATAAAAAAGAACGCCACTACCTGCGAGGGCAAGATGACTAAAGACTATAATCCAGAAGAACTTGCTCAATATTTAGATACACTATTCACTGATGAGGCATCCGATTTATCAGATGTAGTTGATAACTCTCTCGTTAATGTGGCTGTTGAATTATCAACATCCCCTGCTCCGCAACTCAGCGACGCAATGCGAACACGGATGCGCCAAAAAATGATGCAGGCGAATCAATCCAATGCCCCGACACTGAACAATAAAAAAACGCTTCAATTTCCGATGGTGGGTATATTACGTTGGGTTGCAGTCTTTACGGTCTTTATTATTTTGATGAATAATGTTGCTATACCTGCAATGGCAGATAGTCTACCTAATGATATACTGTATCCTGTGAAGCGTGGTATAGAATCGATTGAACTGACTTTAGCATCAACAAATATTGACAAAGCACAGGTTCACATACGGCAAGCACAACGTCGCTTAGATGAAGCCAAACAGTTACTCGATGCAGAGGTAATACCAAGCGAACTTGTAGCAGAAGCTATTGATAGCTTAGATCAAGCGTCCAATATTAAACCTATAGATAGTATTGTACAAGCAGACGTTAAAGCCATATTACCCCTTGTCACATCTATCATAAACAACATCGAAAAAACGGATAAGTCATCGGCAGATACACTTTTAAATGAACTCTCACCTCTCTTACCCACATCAGAACCACTGCAAGAAAATAATGAACCCCAACAGCTAGCAACCGCTACGCCTACATTGACACCAACACCAACATCTACTCCGACAGCGACTGCAACACCTACATTAACAGCAACTCTGACAGCAACATCCACACCTACATCTACACTAACATCTACCGCGACTCAGACGGCGACTGTTACGCTTACACAAACTTCAACAACTACTGCAACCGAAGTATATGAAAGTTATGTTGGTGTCGTATCAGCTGTTGCCAATGTGAATATTCGTACCCTACCCTCAACTGATGGCGAAGTGATCCAACAAGTCATCCCAGGGACAGTTATCACAGTAATTGGTGAAAGCATTGATAGCCAATGGCTAAAAATAAAGATAGAGGGTGAATCCGAAGGCTGGATTGCTAGCATACTCATTGTTGAAGGTACTCAACCTGTTTTTACAATCCAAGAAGAAACCACCAGTGAAACCATACCCGAAACAGGGACAACCAGTGAGATGACATCAACAACAAATACAGAAAATCATGAGGATAACAATAATCAAGGCTCATCATCAAGCAATCAAGGCAACGATGGAATAAACAA
>CAYGTY010000278.1:0-6572 GCA_964352825.1 uncultured Anaerolineaceae bacterium | reverse complement strand
GAATATTTTGATGGTAAAGATGGCATTATTGAAGCCGTTTGTTTTGAGGCGGATCATCGCTTTCGGTCATACCTCGTTAACATTGATAAATCCCTACCTGCGGGTCAATACATGGTTGAAATCGGCATGGCATATATTCGATTTGCGCGTGAAAATCCAGAACAATTCCAGTTTTTATTCGATAATCAAACTGTTGCTGCTGATGAAGCTGATGTCATGGAGGTTGTTTCGGCAGATACCGAGGATAACGCCTTTAGCCTTGTCTATCACGCCATTGAACGCTGTATCAATGAGGGGGTTATTTCAAAAGCTGATGATATGAGTGTTTTAGATATGACCTATTGCTTTTGGACATTGGTACATGGTGCAGCAACTTTGCAAAACCGCCACCTTAAAGCATTTCCAATCGACTTTAAAGCCAATGACCGTAAATCCATCATGGCATTACTGGCTGGCTTCGGGTTAACTCATACGGACTAAATCTTCAACCCGTTTCATCTCGTACAAGGTTTGTAATTTTTGCGATTCGAGTAACTCGGGGTCAAATAAAGACCATGCTTCACTATCGACTAAGGTCATAACCGTCAATAGTGGCAGGAGGTGCGGTGAAATATAGAGCTTGATTTCTTCGTCGGTTAGTGGAGAAGAATTGGGGTATTCCTTTACACAATCAAATGACATATGAAACAACACCCCACAGACAATCAATCCAGCAGAACTATTGCGCCCATCAAATAATTGGTCGATGCCATTCATAATTTCAGCTAAAGCAGCATTATCTTGAATTTGGTCATCGCGCGTCTCATCATAAACTTGAGCATAGGTCACAATGCCGTACCACGTATCAAGCAAGTAAGACTCAGCGATTTCAACAAATCCAGCTTCCGCCAAACCCATGCCACAAATTGCCCCTGAACGAAACCCATGTGTTAAATCATGTTTTTTATGCTGTGCTTTTTTGGCAACATCGTGATATAAGACAATCCACAGCGCGAGGTTTTTATCATCCTCAGATAAATCATGATATTGAGGCAACCCCAGTAAAGCCACCAAAACCGCAGTGACATGAATTAACGTTTTCTGGTTGGCATAAGTCGCCATCTTTTCCCAGTTCATGACCACAGCATCAATCGCCTGCATCTGTTCATCAGTATAAAATTCGCGCGCAACAACATCAAAACCACGCCAATCTGTGATGTCACCTGCATCGATCTGCGCTTTGAGTCCCTCAACAAAATTGATAAGCTCAGGTAATAATTGTTTAGCTGATGGGAATGTCATATTCTGCATCCAATTTTGTGTTCTTTAAATTGTCATGTGTTGAATGTTTTGAAAATCTATTTCAGCTGATACAGGTCATCAGCCCTACGAATGATACGCCAATACTCAGCACTCATTACCTTCAGCTCATTACTTAAATCAATAACCTGCTTCCATACCCTTATCGACAATCGGGAGGCGTGGGTCAATATGTGTGAAGGTATCACTCACCCATGCGTAATCAGGGTCATGGGTTTCGGCAAAGGTACGGGTTGAGCCAGCTAAGAAGTTGAGGGTATAGGTGGTTGTCCCCGGTGCGCTTACCATCGTATAATAGCCTTCTGGCATCAAAATTAAATCATGATTGTGCGCCGTCATCATCACATCCGTGGATTTATCATCATTATAGACGCGCTGATAAGCATATCCTGTCGGACGGTCAAATTTATAGAAGCTAAAGCGATTGAGTTGGGCTTCTAGGACAGTCCCTTTTTCGTCAGTTTTATGAGTATCATGTTTACGTGGTGGATAGCTCGACCAATTTCCCCCTGGGGTATAGAGTTCATAAACCATCAAACGCTCAGCAGGGAAATCTCCACCAATCACACGGCACATCTGACGCGAGGCATTATTCCCACCAAGCAATTTAATTTCAACATCTTGTGGAGTGATAAGCTTAGCACTATGTTCTTTTTCCGTCGGCACCCAACATGATGCAACCTCGAAGTTATCCGTTAGGGCTTCAATCTCAAATTCGGTATGCGGTGGCAGGTAGACAGCATGGGGTAATCCAGTGAATACACTATCTCGTCGTCCCACATCAGTAAAATCGCCTTTACTGGTCTTGATATTACAACGCCCACTGAGGATAACAGCAACATATTCAAAGGCATCAATCGCAATTTCAAATGTCTTGCCTTTGCTGAGTCGGACGGCGGCGAAGTTCATTGTATCCCAGCCTGCTTTTTTGGCGTCTAGGGCGGCAAATGCACCCACCTTACCTTTGTCTGCTGAGGGAAAATGAAGTTTATCTGCTGTATATGTTGCCATAGGGTACGCTCCGATTTAATTTAAGCGATGACTTTAAAATAATGAAAGCTATATGGATGTATTCTATCGTGGTTTTGAATAAAAATAAGGGGAAGGCTTTATAAAAAACCATCCCCTTATTACTTGATACAATAAACCTGTGTAGGGGCGAAACATGTTTCGCTCTTACAAAGTAACTTAGTCTTAGGTCTCTATTTATAGCGTGTCGAAATAGATTCAATATCATCTACGAGTGAATTGAATTGGTCAAAGTTCAATTGTTGTTTCGCATCAGACATCGCAACATCAGGGTTTGGATGCACTTCTACCATCAACCCATCAGCCCCGCTCACACGCGCTACACGTGCTAATGGGTTCGCAATATCACGGCGACCAGCAGAGTGAGAAATATCAACAATTACAGGTAAGTGTGTTTCCATCTTCAACAGTGGGACAGCACTAATATCTAAGGTGTTACGTGTCTCTTGAACGAAGGTACGAATACCACGCTCCATCAAGATAATCTGGTCATTACCATTACTCATGATATATTCAGCAGCATAGATGAGTTCTTTAATGGTTGCACCGAAACCGCGTTTGATTAAAACAGGTTTGCGTTGTTTACCTAATGCACGGAGCAAGAAGGGATTTTGCATATTCCGCGCACCGACCCAGAAAGCATCAACATATTGATCCATCATCGGGATGAGGGATTGGTCAAGCACTTCGCTGATCACCACCATGTCATATTTATTGGCAACTTGACGGGCAATTTTTAAACCTTCTTCACCCAGACCTTGGAAGTCGTATGGTGATGTCCGTGGTTTATACCCCATACCACGAATCATCTTAACACCCCGTGCAGACAATGCCGCAGCAGCTTGATCCATTTGTTCGTAACTTTCAACCGCACAAGGACCTGCGATAATTTCAAACGTATCGTTACCAATCTTCAAGCCATTACTGAACTCAATGATGGTATGTTGGTCAGGGGTTTTACGTTGAACCAAAATCTTTTCACGAGCATCACGTTCCTCAAGGCTGAGGGTCGCGTGGAAAATTTCACTAAATAATTTTTTAATCGTGTCGTTGCTAAAAGGACCTTCGTTTGCTTGTTGAATTGCTGTCAACATTTCAGCTTCACGTTGTGGGTCATAAAAAGTCGTGCCGAGTTCTTGTTGTACTTCGCCGATTTCACGGGCGATGGAGGCACGTTTATTGAGTAACTCTAAGATTTGTATATTAATAGGATCGATTTGTTTGCGTAATTCTTGCAAACGGCTTTGAGGTGACACAGCTAGTTAACTCCCAATATTTCAAAATAAATGATTTGTGACCGCTATTATACACAGCTATTGTTAAAAGCGATGCTTAGATTTTGTTGGATATGTTGCACAAGCTGTCAATTTGTCCTATTTATTCACGAATTGGTGATAAATATGACAAATTTAAACAATTCCTTGCCCACATAATGTAGAGTTAACATCAAATTTTACTGCACAGGAATATCATCTACTGGGATGAGGTTTTTTTGGCGTTCAACCCGTTCAGCTTCGATACCGTTCATTCGCAAGCCCATTTTTGCGAGTCGGGCAATTGCTTTAGCGGGGTCGAGTCCTTTTGGACAGGCATCAATACAGTTCAAGACCATATGACAGCGATATGAGCCATCGGTTGTGCTGACAATCTCGAGGCGTTCCTTTGGAATGGTATCACGCGGATCCATCACCCGTAGGAAGGCTTTGAGTAGCGCATGAGGTCCGATATAGCGTTTGTTACTCGCGACAACTGGACAAGCCGAGAAACACGCCCCGCACATAATACAGGTTTCTGCATTTTCAAATTCTGCGACTTCGGCAGGCAATACCCGAAACTCGCGTGATGGGGTTTCTGTCGGTGGGACAAGCCACGGTTTCACCCGTTCGTATTGTTCCCAAAAGACGGTGCGGTCAACCACTAAATCTTTGATGACTGGCAGATAGGGCAAGGGCTCAATCATGACCTCGTTTTTCTTGTTGAGAACTTCGGCAAGTGGTTTGGTACAGACCAATGTATTTTTCCGATTAATCATCATCGCACAGCTACCACAGATAGCATGGCGACAGCTACGACGGAAGGTTAGGCTACCATCTTGATTGGCTTTGATATCCTCTAATGCGCTGAGGACTGTGGTTTCGGGTGTCATCTCAATCTGAAAAACTTGCCAGTAGGGCTTCTTGTCGATGTCTGGGTTAAAGCGTTTGATTTTTACGTTGGCGGTTTGTGTCATCATTTATGTCCTTTGTCTATCACGGACAGGGCAAGCCCAGTCCCTACAAATATGTGTTGTAAGGAAGAGTCATGCCTCTTCCCTACTCTGTGGTTATCTGTATTTAATACTTCCGTTCTTGTGGTGGATACTTTTCCCAGTCAATATTAACGGTGCGATAACTCAAGCTTGGGTGACCGTCTTCTGTCTGATGAGCAACAGTATGTTGCAACCAATCTGCATCATCACGTTTTGGATAATCAGTACGGGAATGTGCGCCACGGCTTTCGGTACGAGCTAATGCACCTTCGACAATCACCTCACTAAATTGCAAGAGATGTTCAGTTTCGAGTCCACCGAGGACATCTGTGTTAAAGCGTCGGCTGGTATCCATCACACGAGCATTAGCAAAACGCGCTTGTAAATCATGAACTTTTTGTTTAGCAATTTCAAGCCGTTCACCATCACGGAAGATACCGCAGTTATCGGTCATATTGGTTTTGAGTTCTTCACCGAGGTGCGAGACATTTTCAGCAGTACCGTTGACGCTGGTTTTATCCATCAAATGTTCAATGCGTTTTTGTTGTTTGGCGATAGGATTGCCTGACATCGGATGCAATTGTGCGCCACCCTTAATAAATTCAGCGAGGGCATATCCAGCACGACGACCAAAAACGGAGGCTTCGAGTAAGCTATTTGTACCGAGACGATTTGCACCATGTACACTGACACAAGCACATTCACCTGCTGCATAAAATCCTGTCATCAAGTCGCCCTCAGCATTGGCTAAAACGCGACCATCCACATCAGTCGGAATGCCACCCATGCTATAGTGGGCTGTTGGTTGAATCGGTGCGGGTTCGTCAATAATATCAACGCCAAGGAAGTTCATTGCAATCTCTCGTACTTGAGGCAGACGCTTTAATATTTTCTCGCGTCCGAGGTGTGTCATATCAAGGTAGATACCCTGACCATCGCTACCAATACCGCGCCCTTGATCAATTTCGGTTTGCTCACTACGGCTGACCAAATCACGGGGGGCGAGTTCCATCTTATCAGGTGCATAATTTTCCATAAAACGGTGTCCGCTGGCATTTGTCAGATAGCCACCTTCACCACGACAGGCTTCACTCATCAGGATACCGTGTCGATAAATCCCTGTGGGATGGAATTGAACAAACTCCATATCCATTAATGGCACACCTGCGTTATAAGCAATGGCAACCCCATCTCCTGTATTGGCTGTTGCGTTGGATGTGATTTTGAAAGCGCGTCCATATCCACCTGTCGCAAACATGACTGCTTTAGCGCGAACCGTATGAAGTTCACCTGTCAGGATGTCCATAACGACGACCCCGCGTGTGATGCCATCTTCAACAATCAATTCCATGACGTACCATTCGCTATAGAATTTCACACCATGACGCAACGCTTGCTCATGAATCGTATGTAGGAGAACGTGACCTGTCCAATCGGCGGCGAAGTTTGCACGGGGTGCGCTGTGACCGCCAAAGCGACGTTGAGCAATCCGTCCATCATCAGTACGGCTAAAGACACAACCGAGATGCTCATATTCATAGACAATATCAATCGCATCATTGACGAGAATATCAATTGCGTTCTGATCACCGAGCCAATCCGAGCCTTTAATAGTATCGAACATATGCAATTCGGGGCTGTCTACAGGTTCATCACCGGGTGGAACTTGCTCTAATGCGCCACGTGGACCTGTACCTTCGACAGGGCGAACATTGCTGAGGGCTGCTGCAATCCCACCTTGTGCCGCGCCACTATGGGAACGAAGGGGATGCACTTTCGATAAGACACCGATATTCTTGACACCTTCACGGCTCGCGACCATCGCTGCCCAACTGCCCGCCAGACCTGCACCAACGATGACAACATCATGGATAATGGTTTCACTCATAGGGATTTTCGCCTCTCATCTCTAACAATAGACCCAACCCTAGTTTGCCAGAGGACCGCCCCACAAGGCAGTGACGGAGGTCACATGGATGTCATCAAAATGTCATAT
>CAYGTY010000277.1:0-6592 GCA_964352825.1 uncultured Anaerolineaceae bacterium | reverse complement strand
GCTTAGCCTCAATCAATGGTCATATCTCGCGCAGATACACCTCTTAATTCTGTTTGGAGTCGCGATTCTTACACCCTTAAGTTTCCGCCTCACCGTCCCACAATCAGAAGGCATTCATCCGCTAGCCAATCTTATTTTGCGAATACAATCCATTATCTCAATTTTGACTGTCATCTCCTTTCTATTGCCACAAGGGATAGCTGGCTTATCAGGTCTTGGCTGGTTTATACAATCGAGCCTGATTGTCCTCTTCGGGTTACTCCGTTATTGGAAACTTGCTCCACGCACATTAGAAGCCCTCTGTATTGATGTTGGATTGATATTAGCCAGTGTGAGTGGTGTTTGGTTTTTCTTCTATCGGCTATCAGGTGAGTTCTTCGGTTTTACAGGGGTCCTTGTCCCATTAACCGCTGCCCACTTTGTAACGATTGGCATGGGTGCATTGATTATCGCAGGTTTGATGGGACGGCAATTACGCAAATCAGGTGAATTGACAAAGGTTTACCGCATCATTGCATGGATAACCATTATCAGCCCGATGGTTGTAGCCATCGGTATTACCCACACTAATATAATCAGCGCAGTGTCGTTGATAGAAGTCATTGGTGTAGTCTTACTTTCGACTTCCTTTGTTGGCTTGGCTGGATATTATCTAGTGAAAATTCGCCCAACTATTGAGCGTCCACTGGGTAGCTTATTCTTAAATTTATCAGCCATTACCCTCTTTATCACAATGACATTAGCTCTCGGGTATTCATTGGGACGCTTTACAACATTATTCTATTTTGCGATACCTGATATGGTACAGTGGCATGGTTGGCTCAATGCGCTTGGTTTTGCTGGACTCGGCATACTCGGTTGGAGTTTTGTATTTGCTAGTACACTTGATGATCCCTAATATTAAACTAGCGAGAATACAAAGATTATATAATACTGGTGCTTTGCGACTCCTATTCAAGAGAGGCACAGCATGTCCGAGCAACTAAACCCACCGAATCCCATTCGCACCGATGAGAGTAACGCCTTTGCAAGCAACACTATGAAAGTCCGTGTCCCCGCCATTATCCAACAAACACTCGACCTCAACCCCGATTATGACAAGAGCATCAAAAATAGACTGGTTACTTTGCGTGACGCGATTGCAAAAGGTGAACGGATTCAACCACTCGATAAAGCATCTGCTCCAGATTATGACGACTGGTTAGCGGCATTAGACAATCAACGCAAAATAATCGGAGCAGATCCCACTTGGCACACTGTTGAATGGTTCTTTGCAGAGACTTATACCTATCGTTTACTCATTGAGGCTGTGCGCTGGCACGAAACAGGGCGCGATCCATTTTTACCCAAGAAACAAGAAGAACTAGAAAGCAATGCAATCTGGGAACTCATCGAACAAGCCTTATCACAATCTGGGACAGCGGATGAGCAATTGATGGCAACAGTTGCTTTTGCTTTATGGGGCAACCGCATCGACCTCAGCTATGAAGCATCAATGGCACATGGAACAGTGATTGGTGATGATGATTTGCTGGTTGATAATCGTCAGGCACTTTTGGATTATCTTCATCAAACAGCAACTGATGATTCTTCGCTTAAACATGAATCCCCTGTTTATATCATCTGCGATAATGCGGGGTCGGAGTTGGCGATGGATTTGGTGTTAGCCGATTTCTTGCTTGAGCAGGTGACTAGCACAGTGTATTTACATGTTAAATTTCATCCCACTTTTGTGAGCGATGTTGTGCCTGCTGATATTTGGATGATGTTGGATGCGATGCAAGCAAAAGGTGGTGCAACAGCAAGTTTAGCAGAGAGGCTTCGTGATTATTGGGAGCAAGAACGCCTCATTATTGTTCCACATCCCTTCTGGAATAGTAGTTTGTTTATGTGGGATATGCCTGACACTCTATATAATCTACTCAATCAGGCACGGCTCGTGATTGTCAAAGGCGATGCCAATTATCGGCGGACAGTGGGTGATGCTGTGTGGCGAGTTGATGCGCCTTTTGCTGATGTGACTTGCTATTTAGATGCGCCGATGATGTGCTTGCGGACACTTAAGAGTGACCCGATTGTCGGCTTGCCATTACTGGAGACTGAAGCCCAATTGGATGCAAGTGACCCACAATGGCGCAGTAATGGTAAACGCGGTGTGATTCAGTTTAAGCCTTATACCTCAAACACCCAATAAGCGACTGAATCGAGAAAATCTGATTCGAGCCAAGTCATGATTTTGGTTGGGACTAGCTGATACCATATGCCTTTTTCTGCGTCGTCGTTTTCGGCGGGGTTAAAGGTATATTTTTCGGCATAGTCTTTAAAGATAGCTGGCTTACGGGCATCTGTATAATCGAGAACAGCGATTGTGCCTTCGATAATGAGTGTCTCATCGCCACTTTCGAGATGAACAACGACGTTGGGGTTTTGTGCAAGATTTTTAGCTTTGACGGAGGTTGTTCCACTACTGAAGTAGAGCGTATTGTCCAGCCATACACCCCAAACAGGCACAGCATGAGGACGACCATCAGGACGTGTGGTGCAGACCCAATAATTGCGCGATTTCCCCATTTTCTCATCGACCCAATCCCATGTGAGCATTCCCTCTTGTTCTTCTGATGTGATTCCATAATCAGGCATATTAGGGCGAATGCGTGTGGCTTTTTTGGGTTGGGGCATGGTCGTCTCCTGTGGTTATTTTCAGATTCACATTATAGATGAAACAGGATTGTTTTTACACATTAATTTCGCACAAATGTTCACGGTATCATAAAGATGGTTACTGTAATTTGTGGATAAGATCTAACATGGCTTTTGCTTCAGCCATCATATCGAGTTCAGCTCCCAACATAAATTGTGTTTCCAATTCCATCAATGATAATTTATCACTCAAGAGATTTATAACAGGTTGTACTTTACCGCTTCGAGTTTCTGGGCGCAATGAAGGGTGATTCTCAACAAGCCCAATCCATTTGGCTGCCTTTTCCCCATTCCCAAATAATAACTGTAAATGAGCCAGACCTGTTATTGTCGTTAGCATTAATGGAATCAAGGCATTTGTATGAATAATTTCTAGTGCTTCATAGAATATTTGCTCTGCTTGATCGATATTACCTAAGTAAATGGATACAAACCCCAAATTATTGAGTGTATTGGCGATTGTCGGAAAATCTATAAGTTGTCTTGAACGCGATAAGATTAGGCTCTCTTCTAAATAAACTTTAGCAGTCTGATAATCCTGTCGATTAAGCGCAAGAAGACCTAGGTTATTTAAAATACCGGGAATATATGTGATGTCAGTTAGCTGTGTACGAAGTTCTAGTGAAGCAGACCAAATTGCTTCAGCTTTTTCTAAATCCCCTTGATAGAAGGCAACTGCAGCTCTATTCTCATATACGATTGCTTGTTCATCTGGGGTAGGGTTATTATCAGAAATTTTTTGTGAGAACTCCAATGCAACTTCAAAGTCTTGACTACGCCGTCCGATCTCTGCCATTAAAGCAAAGATACGATTGATATACTCTGCTTGATGATCACATCGCTCTAAAAACTCATATACTAAACGTCGTGCATCAATAAAATTTCCATCAAGGTGAATGAGTCGTTTGACAACAAGACGTAAATACAGAGCCTCTTGGATTTGATTGCCTGCGATGCGCCAATGTGACAGTAAGGTTTGATAATAATCGGGATGATCTGGGTAAACAGCTTCAATGACCCTTGCAACTTGTTCATGCCCTTGTTCTCTTTCAGATTCTGTTAATTCCATTAATAGAGCTTCACGAAATTTATCATGTGCAAATCGCCAGACATTATCATAAACATTCAAGACTGCTATATGTGTTGCATCCATTAGCCATCCATCAACAACATCATATGAGAATTGATGGATCAATAAATCTCTATCAATCTCTCGCCCTATAATCGCTGCAAAAGTTTGTACCTTCTGATAATTACTGGCAACTTTACTTAGGCGGTGTTTGATAATTTGTTGCATTCCACCTGTAAAAACTTGTGCTGGCAAAGAGGCATTAGCAATATATTGTAACCCCCCTGCATCTTCTGCAAGTGCCCGTACTGTCTCAACCAAAAAGAAAGCATTACCTTCTGTTTGGGTCTCTAATAAATCGAGTAACTGTTCGCTCATTGCGTTTTCACCTAACATAGAATGAGTAAGTTTCTGGATTTCGCACCTACTTAGTCGATTAAGTGTCATAATGGAACAAGTCGGCAAATCACTCGGTAAATCAGGAGATTCATCATTACGATAACTTCCAATAATCATAATGTGAGATAGCTCATGTCGTTGATTAAGTAGAAGTTTGAGAGGTTCAAGACTGGTTTCTGCCCATTGTAAATCTTCTAATATCAATACAATTGGCTGTTGGAGATCACGCAATATATCCACAATTGTATCAATTAAGAGTTTTTGTTCATCAGGTACATTTAATAAAGTATCAGAGATTTCTCGTCCTAAGATATCATCTATATCAAGTATGATGTTTTTTAAAATCGATAATTGTGTATCTGTTAGGTTAATTATTAATAACAAACGACGCAAGATATTACGCCACAATTGAAATGGTACGCCTCCTTGAATCGATTGTCCACTTAAGACAACTGCCCCAGATACTTGAGCATTAATCCGTAATTCGTCCATCAACCGTGACTTGCCACTCCCCGACTCTCCACCAATCAGATAAAAAGATACACCACCTTCAACAACACTTTCTAATTCTTGCATCAAGATATTGAGTTCCTCATCACGCCCTAAAAATTGAGCTGCTTGTAAGAAACTCTCTCGAATGGCACGACTTTCTTGTGGAGGGCTTAAATCCAAAACATGACATAAATCATCAATTATGGACTGAGCAGACTGATAGCGTGATGAAGGATCTTTCATAAGCCAGCGTGAGAGTACAATACCTAACTTTTCATTTTCTAACATCGAGACATCAGGCATGGTATTAAGAATATCTGTTAAGATTTCTCTGGCGTGATTGCCTTCAAATGGATAGTGTCCGATGAGAAGCTCATAGGCAACGACCCCAAGTGAATATAAATCCGAAAGTTCTGAGGCAGGAGCACCTTTTAATACCTCAGGTGCTAGATATGCTAATGTCCCAGATGCTCCACCAGATTGTACTCCCTGTGTTGCTAATCCAAAATCCAGCACCTTGACTTCTCCTGAATTCATCACAAGAATATTAGCTGGTTTTAAATCACGGTGGACTATGTTAAACCGATGGAGGTAAATAAGAGCTTGTAGAGCTTGAATAATGAGCTTTACTTTTTGTTTGTTACTACTTCTACTACCATAATCGATGATGGATAAGGCATTTTCAATAAGAGTCATAGTAAAGAAAGGCTGTCCGTTATCTTCAATACCATAATCGAGGACAGTGATAATCCGTGGATGACGAAGGGATGCAAGTGTACGAAACTCTTGTAACATCGCGACTCGTTCAGTATGAGCAATATGAGACTCATATTCCATCTTATGATGTACACGCTTAAGAGCGACATTTACTTGGTTGAGTCTATCGTAGGCACGATAAACCTTGCCCATACCTCCTTCACCAAGAACTTCCAGTAGTTCATAACGATTCGCGATATAGACCATAATGATTACCTCAAACTACACATAATTCACTATCTATTATAATAGACATGCTTCATAACAAAAATAAGTCAGCTATGAGAGCTAAGGTATATTCGTGGCTTGCGTATATTTTTTATGATGGGAAAGGGTCATCAACCCTACGAAATTTTGATAAATTAGGGCTGAAGCTAATCATAGTTATCTTGTGTCAGGTCATTTTCAGATGTGTCCAACCAAGGAGGAGTATCGTAAGTTTTTCCACCACTAACAAATTCAAAACGAATGGTGCGTTCGGGATTTTCTTTGGGGATGATGGTATCGAGTTGGATGATACGGTCGAGGAGGCGTGAGAGGGCGTAGACACGTTGGTTGACATAACCATCACCGAGCATGAGGTTGTCGGCAAGGGTGGTGGCATGTTCCATCAGTGTTTGGCGCAAATGCGTATATTGTGCCAATGAATTTTGAGGTTGTGCCATCGTCTCATCGTCGGTTATATCTGGGCTGGGGGTGGATTGTTGGTGGTGTTTGGCATTGGCATGGTTAATTATTTTTTGTGCCATTGTGTCGAGGTAGAGTTGGTAGTCGTCATCCCATGCAGTACGCCAGCGATAGAGGGTGCGTTTGGGGATGGATGTGAGTTGGCTAACGATAGGTACATCGCCCCCATGTAAGATTAGCAGGCGACGGGCGAGTTTTCTTTCTTCGGGTGTGTATGTGCGTTTTGGCATTGTTTAACCTCTTTATAAATGGGTGAAAGGCATAAACACAAGGTTATCATCTGAAAATTATATGTAACGGACAGGGCAAGCCACTGTCCCTACGATTGTCTGATTGTTAATTTCTTTTGTTATAGTTCGGCGTTATTGATGATTTGGCTTTTCACACATCTCATGGATACATTATTTATGGTGAGGGTAGCAGAGTTGGGAGTTTAAAAGGTGACTATATGGTCACAGGTTGGGATTTTATAACGTAGCGGTGTCAAGC
>CAYGTY010000276.1:0-6665 GCA_964352825.1 uncultured Anaerolineaceae bacterium | reverse complement strand
TGGTCAACCCACCAAAATATTATTAACATAAGATGCCAATTAATTTGTCTATCTCGACCGCGGTGTCTACAGATACGAATCATGTCAGGCTATAGAGTAAAACCCAATTCATCAATATAGAGGGTTAAATATGGATATTATGTTCGGGCTTATGGCAATAGTTGTACTCGTTGGGCTTAATGGTTTTTTTGTTGCAGCCGAATTTTCATTAGTGGGTGCGCGCCGCACGCGGTTGACACAGCTTGCACAAGACGGGCATCTCGGGGCAATAGCTGCAGAAAATGCCATCGAACATTTGGATAGTTATATTGCTGCAACTCAGTTAGGTATCACGCTCGCCAGTTTAGGACTGGGGTGGATTGGCGAACCTTCTATTTCACATATTATTGAACCACTATTAGCGACAATCCTTCCAGAGTCGATGCTTGAGACGGTTGTTCCAGCTGTTGGTATTGCTGTTGGCTTTTCGATTGTGACTGTGTTACATATTGTCATGGGTGAACTTGTTCCTAAATCAATTGCCCTGCAACGTCCCGAAAGTACAGCTATTATCGTTGCCCGCCCGACTGCCTTATTTTTACGTTTATTCCGCCCAATTATTCGACTCATGAATGGCGTTGGTAACAGTATTGTTCGGATGCTTGGATTTGAATCTGTAGATGGTCATGCACAAGTTCATTCGGCAGAAGAATTAGAAATGCTAGTGAAATCTAGTCGTGAAGCGGGTCTATTGCAACCAAGTGAAGAGATATTACTACGGCGTGTATTTGATTTTAGTGATTTAAGTGTACGTGAGATTATGCAACCACGCGTTGATATTGATGCGCTTTCTCTCAATACAACATTTCATGAATTACTCCAACATATTTCCACACATCAGCATACACGGTATCCGATTTACAATGACGATGTCGATCATATAGCAGGTATTTTGCATGTTAAAGATTTGTTCAATTTGCTCTTTAACAATCCACAACTATTATCGAGAGATGATCAATCTTTTGAATTTACGTCGCTCTTACGCGATCCTTTGTTTGTCCCTGCAACACTTTCTGTTGATCAATTACTAGAGCAAATGCAAAAGACGCAGACACAATTTGCAGTTGTCATTGATGAGTATGGTGGCGTGGCTGGTGTAGCAACAATGGAAGATATTTTAGAGGAGTTAGTTGGAGAAGTCCAAGATGAGTTTGATAGCGAAAGCGAGTCAATCATTGAACAGGGCGGTGTAACAATGTTAGATGGTTTGGTGAGCATGGCAGATATCATCGCTCGTTTTGGAGATGCAGACTCGAGATTTGAGTCAAAGACGATTGGTGGATATATCGCCGAAAGACTGAATAGAATCGCGCGCGTCGGCGACTTGATTCAGTTTGGTAATTATGAATTTGCCGTTGTATCAATGGATGGTTTACGTGTTGAACAGGTAAAGGTTATCCAATCCAAACAAAATCAGGAATCAGAGAATCTCAATCTAGATACCTAAGCTTAAGGTCACCATAAGGTAGTTCATAGCTCAGCATAAAGACCTTGAGCATCGCTATCTCTTATCCTAAACAGTCATCCGAAAAACCAATCTAAGGTGACCACACATAAGAATGTTCCAGCGACATGGGCATTCGACGGAGAATCATGTATTGTGTTTGGGGTGGAACTTCAATGGTCGAGTACTTCCCATCTGTCCACATGATTTCCAGCGATTCAAGCAAGGTATTTAATGGAAATCCAAAATGTATGCGTGTTGTATCACCAGATAAATAACCACTGGATGATTTGATGTCTCTACGGAATGTCCCGTTATTGGTATGCAAGAGGAGTTCCGCACCAATCTGATGCTGATTGTGAACCTCAGCCCAAACCAAATCAATCTGTAAACTGCTTCCGCTACATAGTTGATTTTCAAACAATTGAGCAGGGGAGCGCAAATTGTTAACCACAATATCAAGGTCACCATCCATATCCAAATCAGCCATGCTCATTCCGCGACCACTTGATGTTGAGGACAATTTCCATTCGGGCATGCGCTCGAATAAGTTGCCTTCAATGTTGCGGAATGCTTGATTTTCTTCCACTAATTCATGATTATCAAGGTGGGCAAACATTGTAAACTCAATAAATCCATTGACGATATATAAATCTAAATAACCGTCTTGGTCGAGGTCGGCAAATTTACCTGACCAACTCCAACCAGATGAATCAATTCCTCTATTTTTAGCCTCATTTTTAAATATATTATACGATGATTGCTTGAGTAACACATTTTCCATCACTTGTGGTTCATTCGGATTGGAACGGTCGCTGCTCATCGACTTCATAATGGGTTGCCATGCGCTCATCGTGGCGGAGTCGTCAGCATATGGTTTCATATCTGTGGAGAAAATTTCACTGTAGCCATCATTGTCGAGGTCGGCAAAATCATAACTCATCGTGCTGTGAGAATATGATGTGAACATGTTCGATGCTTCCCAACCGTCATCGCTTCTGATCCAGATATAATCAGGTACAGCAAAATCGTTCCCAACAACAATATCAAGTCGGTCATCATGATTGATATCCACCAGAATGATAGCCAGAGCTTGCGCGTTATAGGCAATAGGTTTAGGCTTAAATACGCCATCAACATTTTGATAATAATAAATTCCAGCATTGTTATTGAGCAAAAATTCTTGCCCATAGGCATTTAGTAAAGCCGCATCATATGTCCCACCGACAAAATCAAGATCACCATCTTCGTCAAGATCAGCCCATGCAACAGAATAGAGTGGTTCAGCGATATTGGGTAGAAATTCTTGTTCAAATGTACCCTCACCAAGATTGTGCCAATAGGTTGGAGCGCTAGCAGTTCGGGTAAAAAATATATCGTTCCAACCATCACCATCGATGTCAACAATCGATACAGCACGCGAATCACCGTGTGTGAGGTGCTCAGTACGGAAATTGAGGTCGCCTTCATTCCACAAGATAGCATTCATGCCTGCATGATTTGCAAGGACAATATCAAGATCACCATCATTATCTAAATCATTGATAGCAACGCCACTTCCATTGGCTTCAAATTGTTTTACAGTATACCCATGCGGGGTAGTGGTGGTGTGGTCTAAGTTATGAGTAAAAAATGTGCCATTACATTTATCGCCGATATGTTGTGGTAACGCGATGACCTCAGTTTCAACCTGTAAATCTTGTGAATAACTGACTAATGAAAATACAAATAGTAGAAGAACGCTGACAAAATATCGACAATTCATCATAAATATCTAACGTCCTCCCATACCACTCATTGTAATACCTCGAATAAACCACTTTTGGGCAAACGCATAAACAGTAATTACAGGTAACATCGCAACCACTGCCGCCGCCATCAGTAGATTCCACTTAACGCCGTATTGACCTTGAAATGAATTTAAGCCGACAGGGACAGTTTGCATAGCGTCTGAGTTAGTGACAACGAGAGGCCAGAGAAAATCGTTCCATGAACCTAGAAAAACCAAAATAGAGATCGCAGCTATAGCTGTTTTGCTCAATGGCATGATAACACTCCACCAAATACGCAGTGAACTTGCGCCATCAATTCGAGCAGATTCGTCTAAATCGAGTGGAAGTGTCATAAAATGTTGGCGTAGCAAAAAGGTACTAAATGCCGAAAAAGCAGGCGGAATAATCAACGCCCAATAGGTATCTAACCAATCCAGTCTATTGACGATAATAAAATTAGGTATCAATAAAACGGGGAAGGGAATCATGAGTGCCGCAATATAGAGCGTGAATATTTTATCACGTCCTTTGAACTTGAGCCGAGCAAATGCAAATGCTGCTAGTGATGAGGTCAAAATTTGAATAATCGTAACGGTAGACGCTACAAATACACTATTGAAATAGAATCGATCAAAGGGCATGGAAGTCATCGCATCTTCGTAATTTGACCATTCCAAGTTTTCTGGAATCCATGTGGGAGGGTAGGTGAATAATTCACTGGGTTGTTTGAAAGATGTGCTGACCATCCAAAAGAATGGCAATAACATAATAAGGCTACCTATGATAAGCACAAGATGTAAGCCGATATGTCCCCATTGTATCTGAAGTTTTGTTGCATCGGTGTTTTGTTTGGCTGTCATGATTGATCGACCTCATAATGTACCCAGCGTTTTTGCATCTGTAATTGGATGAGCGTAACCACTAGAATGATGGCAAATAATACCCATGAAATCGCAGCCGCTGTACCCATCTTTTGATAACTAAACGCATTCTGATAGATATAATAGACAATCGATAGTGTCGCTTGTAGTGGCTCCCCACCACCAACACGGGTCATCACAAACGGCTCGGCGAATAATTGGAATGCACCAATCATCTGGATAATTAGCAAGAAGAAGGTCGTCGGACTGACCAAGGGAATTGTAATTCGGCGGAATTGTTGCCAGCGATTCGCACCATCAACTTCAGCAGCTTCATATAAAACTTGGGGTATACCTTGTAAACCTGCTAGATAAATCACCATCGTAAAGCCGACATTCTTCCAGACGGTGAGGACAGCAACAGTTGGTTTTGCCCAGAACGGATCGGCTAGCCAGTTCGGTGGTTGTATATTCCAGCCCGTAGCCTCAGCTAATTGCCAAATCCATGAACTGATTAAGCCAAAATCTTGATTAAATAACCACTGAAAAACCATTGCGGCAGCAACAATATTAGTCACTACAGGCATAAAATAAATAACACGGTAAATGCCAAGTCCTTTAATACCTGTGTTAAGTGCGACCGCCATCACTAAGCCAATAATGAGTTGTAAGGGGACAATTGCTAAAACATAGAAAACTGTATTCCCTAACACAATTGGGAAGACCTTATCTTGTGAAAATAACTCAATATAATTATCAATACCAACAAAAGTTGGTGTGTTGGTGAGCTTCCACTCAAAAAAACTCAAACCTAATGATCCTAAGGCAGGGAGAACAACAAATATCAGAAAACCGATAAGGCTTGGCAAAAGAAAGAGATAGGCTTCTGATTGTTGATAGGGATTCCAACTGTCTAATCCCAACCAGCGCCCTATAGCTGACTGTCGCCAACCTGAAGGATGGGATTGTGGGGTAGTAGATGAAGATGGCATAAAGTCCGTACTCATAGCTATGATTTACGATTTATTGATGTGATCAATGTCGTACATATAAG
Organism: uncultured Anaerolineaceae bacterium; assembly: GCA_964352825.1. Lineage (GTDB taxonomy): Bacteria > Chloroflexota > Anaerolineae > Aggregatilineales > Phototrophicaceae > UBA6055. The sequence continues at coordinate 1,496 of CAYGTY010000276.1, read as the reverse complement.
GTTGTGAGGCAGATAGTTATCCGCCCCACATAGCAATTTTATATCATCTGACTGTGATTATTCTTTTGGATAATCATTATCGGCGAGGTACGCGTCAACGTCACTACAAATACTAGCGACTGCATCTTCTACAGTTGCTTCACCAGACCAGATCGTTTGTATACCTGGGCTAATAATCGTACCGCTGATTTCGTTCCATTCTGGGAACAGACCAGCACGACCGACCTTTGCATTTTCACCTTCAATGATGAATGCCATTTTGTTTTCGGGTGGTGAGTCGTTACCAAGAAATGCGTCAGAGTTGGCAGTTGATTGCAAAGCTGGCAAGATTTGACCAGATTGCGTATAAATGCCTTGACCACCTTCGGTACTTTGCAACCAGCTTAGGAATGCCCATGCGGAATCCTTATCATCGCTGAATGAACTCATTGTCCATGCTGCACCTGCTGCCGATGCGGATCGTTGACCGCCTTCGGGGATAGGAACAACAGCAACATCATAGTTCAAACCAGCGTCATTGAAGGTTGCAATACGGCTTGCGTTTTGGATAATCAAGCCCACTTGACCACTTTGGAAAACTGCTGCATCACCACCAGATTGGCTGAGGTTTGCATCAGGCATTGCTTGACTGCTTGCCATCATATCAGCAAAGAATTGAAGCGCTTCAACAGCTTCAGGCTCATCCAGTGTACATTCACTTGGGTTTGCCATGTCATCGAGGATGCTACCACCGTTTTGACCAATCCACAGTTGGTATTTACCACCTTCCATCCCGAGACCATAACGGCTGACACGTCCACTATCCGCAACGATTGAAATAGCTTCAGTTGCAGCGAGGAGATCATCCCATGTCCAGTCTTCGTTAGGGTATTCGAGTTCGAGTTCATCGAAGATGTCTTTATTATAGAAAACAACTTCTAAGCCGATGTCACGGGGGAAGCCGTAAACTTGACCATCGAACATAGCGAAGTCAAGCAAACCGGGCCAGAAGTCATCCCGTGGGAAGTTAAATTCTTCGATGAATGGGTCGAGGGGTTCAAGTACACCATCAGCTGCATAGTTGGAGATAGGTGACAAGAATGCGATGTCAGGTATTTCTGAAGAATCGCCAGAAGCCCATAGAGTTTGAATCTTGGTGAAATAATCTGCCCAGGGTTCTGACCAAATCTCGACGGTGATGTCGGGGTTTGCTGCCATGAAAGCGTCAGCAACTTCTTGGTGGACTGCGATTTCTTCTGGGCTACCCCACATTGCCCAAGTAACAACAGGGTTGTCTTGTGCATAGACTGCTGAGGTGAGAAACAGTGATGTCCATAAACTAAGAGAGAGTATCATAAAAATGCGGCGCATCATTTAGTCCTTTCACTAAATAAATCAGTATCTAAGTTGATTAGATAATTACTATTAATATTATCGCAGTTTACATAAATTGCCACAAACTCTTAGGAAGGTCCACCACCTGCATGTTTAGAATATTCGTTGTCTTCCGCTAATAT
>CAYGTY010000275.1:0-6715 GCA_964352825.1 uncultured Anaerolineaceae bacterium | reverse complement strand
CGGAAGTAAGACGCGCGTTCATCGGTTGTTGGTTTCGGTAGAATAACAGCGGTTAAGATTTCGCCTTGTTTCAATGTATGTGTAATTGATGGGTCTTTGCCATCGCCATACACATCAAAAATCGAGCGAACCTCTGAGCCGTTAATTTCGACCTGAGCATCATAATTCATCAAGACCATACCGACGGTTGATGGATGGGGGAAGGCACAGGGGCTGATGTCAAAGGCGACTCCGAAACGATGGTCTCCCTCACGGGCAGGGCAAGCGTCACCCCCTTTTTTATAGCAACTCTGGAAGCCCTCATGCCGATAGTACCAACAGCGGGTCGTCTGCAAAATCACACCACCGAGTGTTGCCATATAGCGGATTTGAGGGGTGGCTAATGCACCTGTCGCCATTGCAAACCCAGGGTAATGTTCTATCAGATTTTCATCGTTGGCGATCATATCCAGCTTGACCTGTGCGCCAATACGAAAACCACCGTCATCTGTTTTTGTGATATTGTCATAACCTGAGATTTGGCTAATGTCGATGATGTCGCCTGTGCTGACATGATGCCTGCGTCTATCCATAATGTCTGTGCCACCTGCACGGATTTCTCCTGAGGCACTATTGGCTTCTTCGAGACTGCTTGCCATGGTTAAATTAGTCATTTTCTGTGACCTCCGCAGGGTTCATCATTTCAGGATGTAGGGCTTGGATGAGGCGTTCTGGTTTAATCGGACTTTCATAACAGCGCACACCTGTTGCATTAAAGACTGCATTAGCAATCGCCGCGCCGACGGGCATAGTTGAAAGCTCCGCCATCCCAACTCCATTCCCTTTCGCGTGTTCAAAACCACCATCGGTAAATTCACAGAAGATTTCAGGGACATCACCAACCCCTGTGATGCGATAATCTTGTAAATTGGATGTGAGTAGTGCGCCTGTATTGGGGTCAAAGATTTTTTCTTCATATAGAGTGTAGCCAATCGCTTGATAAATACCGCCCGTCACTTGGCTCATTGCCATATCAGGGAAGTAAACGCGACCAATCGCGAGGTTTTCCCAAACGCGTGTGACCTTTGTTTTACCAAGTAGGGTATCGACCTCGACTTCGGCAAGTACAACGCCATGCGCTAGACCTTTACCAAACATCAAATCTAATCCCATCAACCGAGTCGTAAATTGGACACCGAGTTGTTGAACAATGCTCTTATCCGCACCCCGTTTGATTTCGACTTGTTGTGGTGGGATTTTAGATAGGGCTTCTTCCCATGAGATAACACCGCCCTTATGCTTGATGCCACCTTCTTCAAACCATGCGTTTTCCAGCTCGAATTCTTCAGCAATCAGACCAAATAGACGGTCACGCATCAATATTGAGGCTTCTTCTGTGGGTGCAAATATGGATGCGGTCACTCGACTCCCTGCTGCCCCCGGTCCGTGTGGGAATTCGGTAGAGCCGATTTCGATATTCACTGCTTCTGGTGCGATGCCGAATGTATCTGCTACGATTCGTGCAAGTGAGGTTTTGACACCATTACCGATGTCTTGGGTTGCCATTTTGACGGTAAAACCATCGGCTGAGGTTTCTAGGCGTACAGTTGTATCAGGGTCATAGAAATAGAACCACTGACCAAATGCGACACCGATACCGCGTCGATAGCGTCCATCTTGTTCACCAACTTTAGGACGATTTTGATAGGCTTCATGTTCTTCAACCCAATCATAGAGCTTTAGACGTAACTCACTATCTGTCCATTTACGGCGCATCCCGATGCTATCTTGCCCTGCGTCATGTGCCATCTGGTCAATCGCTTGCTCAATTGCCCACAATGCGCCCGGTCCACCTGGTCCACGGAAGGGTAAGCCCATACCACCATTATTGACAACATCATAATCTTGTAAATCTTTCGAGCCACCACTATAACCTTGACCTGCAATCCCTGCTTGAGCATGAGCGACGGCGACACCACTATCGTTATAACTGTGGACGACCATCGCTTCAAGTTCATATTGTGAGTCTGTTGCTAATTTGACGTGTGTCCGACCTCCGGGGCGCATCCCACCTGCTTGCATTTCTTCCGCCCGATTAGGAATTACACTGACAGGTGCACCTGCCCGTTTGGCTAATTCGACAGCCGCAACCGCTTCATCAAAAAAGCCATTTTTCGCACCAAAACCACCGCCGACATGCTGAGCCAGTACACGGACATTTTCGAGTTTGAGCTTATAGTGTTTGGCAATTTCGCGTTGGAGTGCTGTAACAGCTTGGGTAGACATATAAACATCGAGTTTGTCATCCGTGACCCAATGAGCAATCGCACAATGGGGTTCAAGCGCGGTATGGATTTGCATTCCATTGACATATTCGGCTTCAACCGTATGACCTTGCCGTGCTTTAATCTCGTTAAAGACAGTAGTTGCTTTTCCTGTATTAAGACCGCCTAAATTAACGCGCGATTTTCTTAGATTACGATTCCATGAGCCAGGGAAGGCGAGTCCTTCAGAAGAGAACGGGGCAGATTTGGTATTATCTTCCCAAATAAATGGTGCAGAGGGGGATAGAGCTTGGTCTATGCCAACAACTGCTGGAAGCACATCATATTGAACTTCAATTGCATCAATGGCTTGTTGGGCTGTGCGTTCATCAATTGCCGCAATCGCAATCATCGGTTCACCCACATAGCGCATGATCTTATCGGATGGCATCATGTTATAGACCGCTTTGACACCTTCGAGATTCTCTGCATCAACCGTGCTGATATAACGCACTCTGGCATGAGCATGAGGAGAACGATAAATCCGCCCAACCAATTGTCCCTCTAATTGAATATCGGTTGTATATTTTGCTTGCCCAGTGACTTTTTCGAGGGCATCAACCCGTTGTGATTTTACGTCTTCAACATCCTCATATTCACCCGCACAAGCGCGTTTGACTGCTTCATAAATACCTGCATATGCTCCACATCGACACAGGTGACCTGCAAGTGCATCAGCAATATCATCTTGGGAGGGTGTCGATGTGCCATTTTTCATACGCCAGTGATTATAGAACGCGATACCTTCCATAATAAACCCAGGAGTACAATAGCCACACTGCAATCCATCATGTGCCATAAAGGCTTTTTGTATCGGATGTAGGTTTTCACCTTGATAGTGTTCAATTGTCTCGATTTGTTTGCCGTCCATTTGGTGTGCAGGTAACAAACAACTTGTCATGGGCTTACCATCAACTAAGACTGTACACGCCCCACATACACCCGAGCCACATACAATCTTTGTTCCCGTAAGCCCACATCCCTGCCGAATCACATCAACCGCTGTATCATCGGCTTGTGGAGAGAGGTCTACCTGCTCCTGATTAATCTGCGTTTTTACCAAGTTATCCTCCATCATAATATTACTGACTGTTAGTCATTTACGATGTGAATATACCTTATTTATAGTATTTCGTCAATAAATGACCAGTGGTCAGTTGTGATTTGGCAGGGTTTCAAACATCTAGCAAATTATGCGATACCATCACCTATCATAGAGCGCATCTTAGGGAATATCGCATCGAAGAGCAGAGTGGCTTTCGGGTTGGCATAGACCTCTGGCAAGATATGAAATAATTCACGCGGTGTTCGATGACCAAATACGACATTGAGAAAGGTGTCATATGGGAAAGCCGCATCACCATCATATTGTGCCATCTCTGTCATGACGGCATCTGTGATTTTGCCATCTTCAAAGGTAATCACAATACCATTCAACTGATAAAAGCTGACCTTCAATTCACCTGTGAAGCGATTGATTCCCGACCCTTCTAAGCGTGCTTCTAGGACAGGGGCGATGTGCTTAATGAATGCTGGCATATCCTCAACCCGAAGATACCATGTATAAATATGTTCACGGATGAGACCCGCGCTGGTGCGTACGAGTGTTTCGATTGCAGGGGATACGCCACTGTCAAAACGGATGCGTAGGGCAGGTTTATATTTATCATGCTGATTATTTTCATAAAAGTCGTCTATGCAGGCTTTTATACCGCGCAAGACCGATGCGAAGGTCACGAAATAAGATGATTCTTCACCGATGATATAATGCCAAACATTGGTTGAACTATAAAACGGGTCAATCACAAATGTGACGAAGCCGACATCCTGCCCCTCTGATGAGACAATGATATATATTTGTAGTGACTGTGGGGTTTTTTCAGACCGCATTTCAATATCGTATTGCCAAATATCGGCACCGCGTTTAGCCGCTAGACTGCCATGACGCTGTTCATAGGCTTCCCATGCCATAATTTGTGGAATGTCATCTGTCGTTGCTCGACGTAATGTAAAGGGGTCGCTTTCTTCATCTTTTAATGTTGGGATAGAGGTCAGGGGTAATTGTGAGCCAACACCCAAATTCACCGCCATTGCATATCCAAAACGCCGATAATAATGTTGAATTCCTGTGATACCTTGCATAATATGACCGAGTTCAGCACTACGTTCATGTGCGACATCCATCAATGCTCGTACCAAACCACGCCGACGATAGTCTTTGTCTGTAGCGACGATCTCAACACGCCCAACAGATAACTCGATATGATCATATGTCCATGTCTGTGGAATCAGAAATAATGCGGATACAATTTTATCATCTTTAGCTGTATCCACTACAACCCAAGCATCATCTAAACTCATATACGGATGATCGCCTGAAATTAAATCATTGACCCATATCGATATAATTTCTGCATCGTCGTCTCCTTCATCAGAAAAAACATCTAAGAAAAATTGAGCGAGATTATCGTAATCGGATTGAACACCCTCGCTTAAGGATCGTAAAATTAAGTCATCTTTGACTATTTTTTGCATGTATTGCTCCCTGAGATAGTTGAAATGAAACTAAATAAGCACATAGATTGTACCTTAAAAATCTATTTTGGACTATAAAGACACTTAAAACATATATCAATTTTCTGTAACGTATTTATTCACAATGCCATAATTTCTACTATAAAAAGGACAAAAAATATAACCACAGAGGCTCAGAGGACACAAAGGAAAAGAAAAGCAAAAGAGGTATTTATAAGTGATAATAAAGCTTATAGCAGATTTTTCTCGGTACTCAGAACTGATCTCCATCACTTAACTTGGCGTTCTTTGCTTCTTGGCGATTTTATTTTTAATCTATCTCTGGGTAAGTAAACAGGTACATTTCCTATGTTCTACAGCCTAACTGAGTGGCGAAAACTATCTGTTTTGGTTATAAACCAAGCATCAAATCAAACCAATACAGAATAGGGGATGTGTCACATGCAATCGAAACCAAATTTTCTCGTTGTCAGCACAGACCATTGGGCAGCATCCTTATTAGGGTCTGTTGGTCATCCAGCTATTCAAACACCCACACTAGATGCACTGGCACGAAATGGGGTGCGCTTCGACAATTGTTATTCGACCTGTCCCGTCTGTATCCCTGCCCGCCGAACACTCATGACAGGCACAACGCCCAAAACACATGGTGACAGGGTGTTTCAGCCAGAATTACCGATGCCCGAATTACCCACGATAGCACAGAGCTTCAGTGAAGCAGGCTATCAAACTTATGCTGTTGGTAAATTGCATGTCTACCCGCAGAGAGACCGCATCGGCTTTGATGATGTGATTTTGGAAGAAGAGGGGCGGGTTCTATATGGTGTGGTTGATGATTATGAAACCTTCCTCGCGGATAAAGGGTATGCTGGACAACAGTTTGACCACGGTATGGGCAATAATGAGTATTTGATGCGCCCGTGGCATTTACCAGAAGAAACTCATGCGACCAACTGGGCAACCCAGCAGATGGTACGCACGATCAAACGTCGTGACCCATTACGCCCTGCTTTTTGGTATTTATCTTATCGCCATCCACACCCACCACTGATTCCACTTCAACAATATCTTGATTTGTATCGCATGATTGAAATTGATGAACCCCATTACGGTGAATGGACAAAAAACCGAGATAATGCGCCCTATTGTCTATCGGCAGGATATGCGCTCGATGATAACTTAAATCCGACCCAGACACGATTGGCAAGGATGGCATTCTATGCACTCTGCACACATATTGACCATCAACTGCGTGTGGTTATCGGGACGCTACGGGATGAAGGTGTGTTGGATAACACCGTGATAGTCTTTACATCCGACCACGGCGATATGCTCGGCAATCATAACCTGTGGGCAAAACGCTTATTTTATGAACAATCTGCAAATATCCCAATGATTATCATGGGTGTGAAGGGGGATGAGCGAGTTGGATACAATCGACTGGATGATCGTGTTGTTTGCTGGGAAGATGTGATGCCGACCTTACTTGACCTTGCTGGAATCGAAATCCCCGAAACAGTTGAAGGCATATCCATGTTTGGAGAAGAAAAACGGGACTGGCTTTATGGTGAAGTTGGAGAAGATGCCAAAGCCACACGCATGATATTTGATGGGCAGTATAAGCTAATTTATTATCCTGTTGGCAACCATTCACAGCTATTTGATGTCATCAACGACCCTGACGAGATGAATGACCTTGCAGACGATAATGAGTATTCCCAGATATTGGAGCACCTGACCGCCTTGCTGATAAGCCAACTCTATGGTGGTGATGAGGATTGGGTTCAAGATGGTGTATTGATTGGGCTTAAAAACCAGCCATTTATCGAACAACCGAACCGTAGCTTATCGAGTCAACGGGGGGGACACTTTCCACC
>CAYGTY010000274.1:0-6723 GCA_964352825.1 uncultured Anaerolineaceae bacterium | reverse complement strand
ACTTACTGCGTAATCGTCACCTTAGACAAACCACGTGGTTTATCGACCTCAAAGCCGCGCGCAATGGCTTGTTGCATCGCAAACACTTGTCCCGGAATAACACTAATAATGGGTGATATCCACTCTGGAATCGCAGGAATCGGAAGAGACTTTGTCCCCTTTGCCAATAAATCGGCATCATTGCTGATGATAAGCGTTTCAGCATCACGGGCAGTTAGTTTTTCCCACATATCCGCCATACTATCAAATACCTTACCCTGTGGTGCAACTAACATCACAGGAAAACCGCTATTCACAACAGCAATCGGTCCATGCCGAAAATCTGCTTCACTATATCCTTCACTTGCAATATAGGTCAATTCTTTGACCTTCAAGCTAATCTCAAATGCTGTCGCATAATTGAATCCACGACCCAACACAACAAAGGTATCCATATAGCGATAACGATCCGCCCAGCCAGCGATACCATCTGTCATACTTAATGTTTGGTTTGCATAATCAGGTAACTTTTTCAAATCAGTCATCATCTCAGCAGAATCCGCTAATGAGGTTACCAATTGTGCAATCACAGTTAACTGTGCCGTATATGTTTTTGTTGCGGCAACACTAAATTCTTGTTCAGCCCGTAACGCTAGATGATAAGCGGCTGTTTGCGCCATCGGTGAATCATCAAAATTCGTAATCGCGACTGTCAGCGCACCTTGTTCATTAGCATCCTGTAGCACCTGACGAACATCTTCGGCTCTGCCCGACTGCGAAATACCAATAACAAGAGCTTTGCCTAAATTGGGTGGTGTGCCATAAATGGTATGCAAGGAGGGTGTCGCCAACATCACAGGGAGCTTTAAGGCATTGCCAAATAGATATTGTGCGTAACGCCCTGCGTTGTCTGATGTACCCCGTGCCGCAATACATACATAAGCGGGGTCAAAGGCTTTGATTGCATTAACGACAGTTTGAGTGTCTTCTATTCCTTCTATAAGCAATCGTTGAATGACACTCGGTTGTTCTGCAATTTCATTTTCTAGAAACATGTTTTTCCTTATAGATTAACGTTACTGATTGACGAATACTGTGAAAATTCCCGATTTCTTTCGAGGATTATCTCTTACATTTGCTTTGCTAGACTTTATTATCCTACCGTAATTTTATAACTACAACTTCACCACAAGCTACTTACTATGTTTAGGGGAGTTGCAAACTCTCCCCTACGAAAACTATCCTAAAACATATGTTATGAACAATATTCAAGCAGGTTCTTAATCTACTTTTTCTTTGTGTTCTTTGTGCCTTCGTGGTTATAAGGGCTTTTAAGTTGTTTACTAATTAATCCCCAAGCGGACGATAATTGACACCCATTGCCTTAAGGTGAGGTAAATGTTTTTTCAGGCGTGCTTCAAAGGCATCATAATCACGGTCTTCTGGATGACTCCAAACCACTTCCGCAATCGCAATAGCGCGTGGATAAGACATATACTCTACTTGCTCAGAGGTCGGAATATACTCCGTCCAGATATTCCCCTGCCCACCCAAAATATGATGTGCTTTTTCGGGGTCAATATCTTCTGGAATCACAACAAATTGGTACACATGCTTGAGTGGCAAATATCCACCAATCGCTGCAGGCTCAGTCTCAAGGTCTTCCCCTTGATAGTAATCGAGATAACAGTAGGTATTCGGTGACATGACAACATCATTGCCAGCATTAGCCGCATCAATACCACCCTGACTACCACGCCAACTCATTACCGTCGCACTTGGTGATAAACCACCTTCTAAAATTTCGTCCCAACCAACCAAAAGCCGCCCACGTTCACTCAGCCACGCTTCCATCCGACGGATAAACCAGCTTTGAAGTTCATATTCATCAGCGAGTCCTTCGGCTTTGATACGCGCCTGACACTTGGGGCAAACCTCCCAGCGGTCTTTTGGACATTCATCGCCACCGATGTGAATATATTTACTTGGGAAGAGTTCTAAAACTTCAGTAAATACATCTTCAAGCAGTGTAAACACATCATCATTCCCTGCACAGAATACGTCTTTTGCGATACCCCATGTGGTACGAACTTCATAACCTTCACCGACACACCCTAATTCAGGATACGCAGCTAAGACTGCAACACTATGTCCCGGCAATTCAATTTCTGGCACAACTGTAATCTGACGCTCGCTCGCATAAGCCACAACCTCACGGATTTCATCTTGTGTATAAAATCCACCATACGGCACACCATCACCTTGGTTACGGTCTGCTGGAATGGGTGTCTCTTTACGAAATCCACCAATCTCGGTTAATTTTGGATGTTTCTTAATTTCAATCCGCCAGCCTTGGTCTTCTGTCAGATGCCAGTGAAAGGTGTTGTATTTATAGAGAACCATCATGTCGATAAATTTCTTGATGAACTCCACAGGGAACATATGCCGCGCCACGTCCAAATGCAGACCACGCCACTTGAATGCAGGAGCATCTGTAATTAGAACAGCAGGGATAGTCCATTCAACATCTTCAGCTTGTTCGCTAGCCAAAATTTGGGGTGGTAGCAACTGTAAAATGGACTGAATGCCATAGATAAGCCCGCGTGCTTGCGGTGCTTTGAGAATGATTGAGTCTGATATGACTGCCAGTTGATAACCTTCAGGATTTTCAATAATCGATTCATCAAGAACCAGTGTAATGGTGTTACTTTCAGCTTCGGTTTCTGCAACAACAGCCAGTTCATAACCTGTTGCTGGTTGTAAATAATTTGCAAGATACTCGCCAATGGCTTGCTCAGATGTGACGATAACGGTCTCAGCAGTCAAGTTAAAATGACCGTCGGCAGTTTCCATAAGTTGTGGGAGTGGGAAAATATTAATCATAGTCGAATGTCCTTAAATATCATCAAGTGAAATAACAGCGGTTAAATTTTGAGGTTTATCAGGGTTCTGACCGTTAAATAGAGAACGATGATAGCCCATCAATTGTAAAATTGGTAAATATAAAACAGGGGTTGCCCAAGTTGGTAGATTCTCAGGTAATGCAACATGATGGTCGAATCCGCTACTACCTTGTCCAATCGCCAAAATCGTCGCACCCATCGCTTGCATCTCTTGCAAAACCTTTATATCATGTCCAGCCGATTCTGATGAAATCAAGCCAACAACAAGGCTATCCTCAGATACCATCGACATCGGACCATGCCGAAATTCCATCATATGGAAGGCTTCACTATAAGACAGCGACATCTCTTTCATCTTGAGCATCGCTTCACATGCCATCCCATATAAGGCATCAGACCCCAAGAAAAAGAATTTCTGAATTTTTTCGTTTTCACCAAGCGCTTGAGCCAGTTCAGCGTGTGCATCGAATAATTGCTGACAAGTCTGTGGCAAACTATCCGTCACGGATAAGTCAAGATTAGCAAGTGACCCAGCGATTTGTTGTAAGACAACCGCCATACTGCTATAAGACCGCGTCTGTGCAACACTTTCTTCTTGCGCATCATCAATCGCAAAAACAACATCCGCAGATTCAGCCAGAGGACTGTTACTATCACAAGTGACGGTCACAATCTTCCCCGTTTGATGGGCTTGGAAGGCTTCTACTGCCCGTACTGTCTCTGTGGTTGTGCCAGACCGTGATACAGCAATTAGAAGATAGTTTTGATTTTTCAAGTAAATAGATTCTGGATAAAGCAATAATTCGGAAGCAGGATAAGCCGTTGCATCCATACCACTTTGGCGTAATAAGCGCGCTCCGACCATTGACAGATAATGAGTCGAGCCGCAACCTGTTACCAATACACGGTCAAAATCTTCGCTATTTAATAAAGCTTCAAAAGCACCTTGCGAATCTACAAATGCACTCAAAGCGGATTCCCATATTTGGGGTTGGCTCATAATTTCATGAATCGTATGTTGCCCTCGTGTCACATTCTGCCCCTTGGTTGATAAAATTTTTCACATTTTACATCTTATTATCAATATTTGTCAACTATTTTCATTTTTTATCATTTTGTGTACAATAGAGAAAAGTAATCTTTATTTATTGAAAGCGGGTGAACATGCCCATCAAATCTGAACGACAAGACCAAATCTTAAGTCTAATTCGCGACAATAGCCGAATCACCTTATCAGAGATTAGTGATAACTTTGGTGTGAGCGAGATTACTATTCGCCGTGATATAAAAGTGCTAGAAGATAGCGGTGCTGTCCGTCGCGCACATGGTGGCATAGTGTATTATCTCGAACCTGATGAAGAAGCCCCTGTCGTCAAAAGACAAATGACCAATCAAATTGCAAAACAAGACATCGCTCTAAAAGCTTCGCAACTCGTTAATGAAGGCGACTCTATATTTCTAGGCTCAGGCTCGACTGCTATGTATGTCGCACAATACCTCAAAAATCATCAACGCCTAACCGTTACAACCAACGCCGTTACGGTGATTCAAGAGCTTGCCAATATCGAAGGGGTTAATTTAATTGTTCTAGGTGGCATGTTGCGTACATCTGAATTATCCATGATTGGTCATATTACCGAACAGGCTTTACGTGAAGTCCGTGTTGATAAAGTGATTGTCGGGATGCGCGGTGTTGACTTACAAGCGGGACTCACCAGTGATTATTTACCCGAAGTCATGACTGACCGAGCCATTATGGGGATGTCGGGCAAGGTTATCATCGTTGCCGATAGCTCAAAATTAGGTCATATCGCATCGGGTTTTGTGGCAGATATTGACCGTATGACCACCCTTATTACAGATGCAAACGCCGATTCAGAATTTATCACACAGCTAAAAAACAAAGGAATTGAGGTAATCCAAGCATGACACGTACGATTATTAACAATAGCCGTATTTGGCAAACCGATAGCTTTATCGAAAATCATGTTCTTATTATCGAAGCGGGTAAAATTACAAACATCATACCGACTAGCGACTTTGCCCCACAAGACAGCGACCAAATTATTGATGGGCAAGACACTTATACACTCCCAGGGTTCATTGATGTGCATATCCACGGAAGCAATGGTTTTGATGCGATGGATGCTAGCGAAGATGCACTACAGGGCTTATGTGATTTCTTAGTCACACAGGGCATAACAGGCTTTTTACCAACCACCATGTCCGATACAGATGAACATATCACCGCTGCCCTATCTGCTATGCAAGCCTTCGCCAACCGTCCACACACCCCTTACCTCGGTGTTCATTTAGAAGGACCGTACCTTAATACCACCCATCGTGGCTCACAACCTGACACGCACCTGCGCAATCCAAATCCTGAAGAATATCTAAAGTGGTTTGAGACAGGTCAAGTCAAACTCATCACCATCGCCCCTGAACTCGAAGGTGGACATCAACTTATCCAAACGGCTAAGGATTATGGCATTACAGTTGCATTAGGGCATAGTGGCGCAAAATATCAAGAAACAAAAGATGCCTTTGCTGTTGGCTTAGCTCAAATCACACATACGTTTAATGGAATGGCAGGCATTCATCATCGTGAACCGGGGGCATTTGTCGCTGCATCAGAAGACCCTAACGTGACCCTACAAATTATTACGGATGGTGTTCATATCCACCCAGCAGTGGTCAATATGATGGTCAAGCTCATCGGAACAGACCGCGTTATTGTGATTACTGATGCCATGCGTGCGGCAGGATTAGCCGATGGTCATTATCAATTAGGGGATGTGGCTGTGACTGTCACTGATGGAGAAGCCCGCACAGCTCAAGGTGGATTGGCTGGAAGTACACTAACAATGCCAAATGCCTTACGCAATGTGATGCACTTCTGCCATCTGTCCCTTGCCGAAGCAATCCCAATGTTGACCACTGCGCCAGCAAAATCAATAGGCGTATATCCACAAAAAGGCTCATTAAACATCGGCACAGATGCAGATATTGTTCTTTGGCAAGATAGCATCGGCGTGCAAGCAACATTTATCGAAGGTCAGCTTGTTTTCCAAAGAGAGAATATCAAACAAGTTTAAAAAATGTAAATTTTTTCCTAAATGGGTAAAGGTATGATACAATTAGCGTAAATAAATTACATATTATGCTGTTAACAAATCGTTATAATACGATGAATATCATGCACAAAATCAAAATACCGATATAATAGATACTATATCGTTCGGTGATGTAACCTAAAATTCGTCAATTACCGTGTGGAGAACCCATAATGACTGATAAACACTTTATGCAAGCTAAAGCTGATGAACAAATCAAGAAAAAGAAAAAAGATGACAACACAACCGAAACTGAAACCCTCAGTTTTGACCAAGGTCCAACGAGCGAAGCTGTTCAACGCGCTTTGTCCAATCCATCATCAGCCAATTTAACCCCAGCAGTCGTTACCTCCCTGCAACGCTCACACGGTAACCAATTTGTTGCCCAATTGACCCGTCAACAAAATGCAGGTGGACGTAAATTATCTGCACCCATTCAGATGAAAATGTCTGTCACCGCCGCCGATGATAAACACGAACATGAAGCCGATGCCGTCGCCAAAGATGTCATGAGCAAAATCAACTCAGGCGAAGTTCAACGTGACCGCGAAGAAGCCGTCCAAACCAAGCGTATTCAACGTGAAGGTGAAGAAGAAGAAATGTTGCAAGGTAAACGCATCGACCGCATGGAAGAAGAAGAGATGCAAATGAAACGCATCGACCGTGAAGAAGAAGAAGAGATGCAAATGAAACGCAGCCAACGGGAAGAAGAAGAACAACAGCACATG
>CAYGTY010000273.1:2527-6759 GCA_964352825.1 uncultured Anaerolineaceae bacterium | reverse complement strand
AGAGGAAAATACAGACGAACTGAGTATATATCACTATGCAAACACTTACACATCAAGCAAAACAAACCATCAACTTCCAGCGTACTCGCCTAGCTCCCTATATACCCCTGCTCGCTAAATCCATCGCAAAAACCTATCTTGTCCCTTTTGGTGGATTAATGATTGTGAATGTTCTGGTCAATATAGTAATGATGCAAGTTCCGGGCTTGTTCTCTGGGATTTTGGGATCTGCCGCCAGCTTAGTCATCTTCTTCGGTGTACTCTACTATGGGTGGCGATGGGCTGAGCAACGTTGGCACGGCACATCATTATTTGTCCAATTTACAGCTCTCAATAAATCGCGTCGTATCTTAAGTGATGAGATTGAATCAGAAAATCCATCAGATGCAGTTGTCCAGCAATATATGTCCGATTTTGTGACACTTGTGAATAGCTTTGTCGAAACCATGAACGAGTATGGGCTAATCCCAGAAATTGTCGAAGCGGAGTAAACCCTAATATGTGTGGAATCTGTGGTGTTATCCATTTAGACGGTAAGCCTGTTACAGAACGCCTCTTAAAAGCGATGACGGATGCAATTGCTCATCGTGGACCAAGTGGCGCAGGCTTTTATGTGGATGATAATATGGGTTTAGCGATGCGTCGCTTGAGCATTATCGACTTAGCAGGTAGTGACCAACCCCTTTACAACGAAGATGAATCAATCGTGCTGGTTTTTAATGGTGAAATCTATAATTTCCAAGACTTACGCGCAGACCTCATCCAACGTGGACACACATTCCGTACAGCAGGTGATGGTGAGACGATTGCCCATCTCTATGAAGAATATGGTGCAGACTGCTTTCAACATCTGCGCGGTATGTATGCCGTTGCACTTTGGGATAAACGTGAAAAACGTCTCTTACTTGCGCGTGACCGTATGGGACAGAAGCCACTTTACTACTATAAAGATGATAATGTATTGGTTTTCGGCAGTGAGATTAAAGCGATTTTAGCCCACCCTGATGTGCCGAGAGTGTCTGCATATGAACAGTTTAGTGAACACCATAGTTGGATAATCTCACAATATCTTGCATATGGGTATATGCCATCACCTGATACTTTTTTTGAAGGTATATATAGTTTAATGCCTGCTGAGCATTTAATTATACAAGATTCAAAAATTCAAAAACATACATACTGGGATGAAAGAGGGATGGCACTATCTGATGATAAAGCCTCTGCTCAAGATTATATTCCAGAGTTACAGCAACATCTTGAAGAAGCCGTCAAGTTACGCCTGATTAGTGATGTTCCGCTGGGGGCATTTCTCAGTGGTGGACTTGATAGCAGTCTCATTGTAGCCCTGATGCGCCGACACAGTAACGCGACAGTGAAAACCTTTAGCATCGGCTTTGAAGGGGATGATAGTTTTGATGAAACCCCCTATGCCCAACAAGTCGCTGAACATCTGGAAACTGACCATACAGCATTTACAGTCAAGCCTGATGCAATGGCGTTATTACCTGATTTAGTCTGGCATCATGACCAACCCTTCGCTGATAGTAGCGCAATCCCGACTTATCTTGTCAGCAAATTAACGCGCGAACATGTCACCGTCGCATTGACAGGGGATGGCGGTGATGAACTCTTTGCAGGTTATGAACGCTTTTATGCCGCTCAGTTATTCCAAAAACTGAGTATGATTCCGCGCCCACTGTGGCAGGGATTAGCTAATGCGATTGATTTACTGCCAGAGGGAACGGGCTATTATAATACCGTCAAACGGGCTGGACGATTTGTAAGAGCAGGTAGCCAACCCCTATTTGATGCCTACTTTGACCTTGTGCGTGTCTTCAGCGATGACCTGATTCATCAGATAACCGACTATCAGGGGCAGGCTGTCGTATTTGATGACTTGATGCGGATTAAACCCGAAAGCCGAGTCGGTGCACTTGTTGAACTTAATATGATGGCTTATCTACCCGATGACCTGCTCATCAAAGCTGATAGATGCAGTATGCAAGCCTCATTAGAAGCTCGTGCGCCCTTCCTTGACCATAAACTCGTTGAATATGCGGCGACGATTCCCTTTAACCTCAAGCTCAAAGGCTCAACCACCAAATACATCCTCAAAGAGTCGGCACGCGGATTATTGCCTGATGAGATTATAGACCGCAAAAAACATGGCTTTGGTGTGCCTTTGGGGGCATGGCTACGCAAGGACATCTCACCTGTGCGCGACATCTTGCTCAGTCAGACTGCCCGAGAACGGGGCTTACTCAATATGCAAGTGGTCGAACGCCTCATTGATGAACATGCCAGCGGACAGCGTGACCATAATCGCCAACTGTGGACATTGCTCACCCTCGAATCATGGCATCAACAATTCATTGACCCTGTGAGCTTGTTTGCTTGATGGTATCGCTAATCTCATTTAAAATCTAACAAATCCTACGCGAAAAATTGCCACAAATGTACAGATGTGCGATGATTGGTTACAATAGATACGATACAACATACCAGCTTAAGACCAGACTATGAATAAAAATGAATCACATGAATGGGTGAGCTTACGTCGCGCCGCCGAAATCTTAGGGGTACATCCTGCTACTGTTCGCAATTGGGCAGATAGTGGTAAGTTGCCTTTTCGTCGTACTGCGGGGAAACATCGTCGCTTTAATGTCGGTGAACTAAAAACCTATGCCTCCTCACAAGGCGAATTACAACCGCTCGAAGTCCAAGTCATTATCCAGAATGCACTCGGTCAAACACGGATGCAGGTCGGGAATGATGCGCTTGAAAATGCTCAATGGTATACCGCCATGAGCCAAGAGACCAAAATCCACATGCGCGAAGAAGGGCGACGTGTTCTGGAGGCGATTCGCTTCTATGTGGCAGAAGGCGCACCTGATGTACAATTATCAGTGGCGATACGCATCGGCAAAGAATATGCTGAACATCTTGTCCAAGATGATGTGACACTGCCTCAAGCCTTACGCGGATTTTTCTATTTCAGTGATTTTGTCGTGAACTCAATTTTGACATGGTCGGAAATCGCACAGCCGAGTAGCTCATCGGAGTGGTCAACCTTGCTCCGCCAAGTCAACACCTTTATGAATACCATGCTTTTATCCATCGTCGAATACTATGAGGAAGATTAACTATGGATAAAAAAGTCCAATGGGTCGGGCTGAGTCTATCACGCAACATCGGCGCAAAAACCCTCTTGAGCTTGCTTGAACACTTCGACCAAGACCTTGACGCGATTTTTGAAGCAGATGAAGATGAGCTTATGCAAGTGCCGGGGGTTGGTGAAAAGACCGCACTCGATATTACGCTGATTAACCTTGAGCAACTCGCGGAAGATATCCCACAATGGGAACGACAAGGGGTTGGGATTATCAGCTTCATTGACGAACTCTATCCTGAGCAACTGCTAGCGATTCCTGATTTTCCGCCGACGCTATTTGTACAAGGACAGTGGTTTCCCGATTTATGGTCACGCACGATGGCTATTGTCGGCACACGTCGCCCATCACAACAAGCCAAATTTTATACGATGCAATTGTCAGCAAAACTTGCAGGTGAAGGCTTTACGATTGTCAGTGGATTGGCTTTGGGGGTTGATGCAGCAGCACATATGGGTGCAATCCAAGCAAAAGATGGTGGAACGACTATCTCTGTCTTGGGCAGTGGTGTATTGAATGTCTATCCTCCACAAAATAAACGGATTGCCCTCATGACCCGTCAAACTGGTGCGGTGATTAGTGAGGTACATCCCAATCTAAGCACCAATGCACAACGTCTTGTCGCCCGAAATCGCATCATCAGTGGTATGAGTGAAGGTGTGATTGTGATTGAATCTGACATTGATGGGGGCGCAATGCACGCCGCAAAATGGGCGAAACAACAAGGTCGCACAATCTATACCCTCGATTTACCTGCAACAGGCAATCAAGAATTGATTAAAGACGGCGCAATTATCATTCCCCGTGATTTGTCACTGGATTTTCTGGTTGGCTAGGTCGTCTACGCCAGACAAAAACTAAGCCTAAGCTCGCTAACAGCCACAGAACACCACCAGCCATCAAAGCCGTCCGCCATAAATCAGGCTCGAATGTAAAGACAACCGTACTCTCCCCAGCAGGAACAGGAACAGCACGGAACATCACATTGGCGCGGTAAACTGGCACAGGCTCACCGTTCACAGTGGCTTTCCACCCTGGGTAATAAGCATCATTGAGGATGAG
>CAYGTY010000273.1:0-2427 GCA_964352825.1 uncultured Anaerolineaceae bacterium | reverse complement strand
TAAGCGACATCATCATGCCAAATATCATAAACCTTATCCGTAATGATATAGCGCGTATCCGTAAAGAGTAACCAGTCAATTTTTGGAATACATGCCCCACGACATTCGGGTTTTGCCAGCATTTCACCGAGGCGACCATCAACGGTGCGGAGTTCCCCTTCTGGCAGGAGCAAGGACGTAAATTGTGAATAATAGATTGTCGGTAAAATCCCACCACCGAAGCCATCGATTGTTGGAATTCCCCATGTCATAGGCAGATTAGGCATGAGCATCTCTTGTTTTTTGACGGCATCAAAACCGTGAAACTGCGATTGCTCATCCATCCCCAAACGGTCATAGCGTCCCCGTAATGCGCTGATGTCACCAGGGTCGAAGAATAAACGGCTAATCGCCAACACACGCCCCGGAACAACTGATTTTTCTTGTTCAGCTAATAATTGGCTAATCGTAAAACGCTGTCCCAGATAAACTTCTGGTGGGGTCAAATCGTTGTATGGCAGTATCAATGAGGCGAGGAATAACTCTAGAATCACTGTCCCCAATGCTAGATAGGGAATCCAGCGATGCCGAATATTGAGTAGAATTAATAATATCGCTAAGGATATCAGCCAGAGCATGACAGACGAATCTTGGGGAGTCGCATCTCCATAGACATCGCGTGGGTCAACTTGTAAGACAAAGCGCGTCAGGAAGATTAAGCCAGCGATGAACACGAAGGCAAAGATAGAGTAATAACGGACTTGGCGTTTACGTTCATCAAGAAAATCTAGAAATTGAGATGGATTCAGTGCTTGAACACCTAAGCCCGCCAGCATCGCCATCCCTAGTGTAAACAGCGATAACCAACGAGCAGGTACACGAAATAAATTAAATCCCGGTAATTCCGCCAATATCAAATAGAGTGGGTTAAAGCGTCCGAAAGCAAGAGATAGACCGACCCCTGCTAAGATAATCCAAGCCCATTTATGATAGCGCGGTGGAAGTGACTCACGCATGGTCAGGGGATTCAGTAAACGGGGTTTAGCGACCATGCCCCATAATGCCAATCCCAAGCCAATCACACCCAGATAAGTCACATATTCGCCAAATAATTGACTATCGTAACTCGGTAATAGTGCGCGTCCGATGGTGTTGGGAGATAGTGAAAAAGCCGTTGCTTGTTGTACATTAAAGCCCCCACCACGATTCGACATGCCTGTTAATTCTAGGGTGGGCAATAATTGGGGTAACGCTAATGAAACAGCAATCACTGCACAGACAGCGAGCATAATCAGCGCGCGGGGAATATTGATGATTTTTTGATGGTTACGCCACTGGAAAACACCCATACATAAACCATAAATCCCCAGACCAACACCCGTCATGAAGACCGTTTGTGTATGCCCACTGAAGATTTGCATCGACCATGCCATACTGAGTAAGATGCCATCACGTAGCGGATGTTTCCCTGTCAAAATGCGATGATAGAGCATGAATAATAGCGGAATCCACGCCAATCCCTGCAACTGATTAATCTGCTCGACATGTGAGCCAAGATAGCCACCAAATGCAAAGACGACCCCTGCGGTGATGGCTGGGGCGAGTTGTTTGCTAATCGTTGTTCGATAGAGCATGACCATACCTAAGCCTGCTAACATAGCATGAAGGAGAATACTGAGCTTGATAGCATTTGGCGCATGAAAGGGAGCAGTTAACCAATTCGGGGGATAGTATGTTCCCAATTGTGGATTGGCTAATAGGGGCGCACCCATAAAAATATCGGGTGTCCACATTGGCAATTCCCCTGCACGATAGGCTTCGTTACGCACATCCCAATAAGGATAGAAATAATTATAGGTATCCCCACGCGCCAGAATTTTATCCGTCAAGACCATCTGATGAAAGAACAGGAAGGTCAAGGCAACAATCAGCGCAGGTAACAACAAACGTTTTAGCATAGGAACTCTATCAATCATATTAGGCTAACTTAGCTAGCGTACCCACACATTTTCCATTCCCCATCTTCTTGAACAGCACTATAAGGAGTGCGAGCAAGGTCGAGGGTATTATTATTTTCGCCATCATAAACCACATTGATATTGCCTGCGCATGTCACGGTGGCTTGACCATCATCTAGGCTATCGACGGTACAGACCATATCTTCAAGCGTCGCTTCAACAGCACCAAAGGAGTCGAACTCCGTGATGGCAGTTGCTTCAAAGTCCGCGCAATATGTCCCTGAAAAGATGTCGCTATCTTTAGAAATTCGTGTTTCCAGATAGGCTTCAATTGCTTTAGCGGGTGCTTCAGGGTCGGTTTGGTCAGTCGCACACCCTGCAATCAAGACAGACATGATTAACAGAAGAAAAGTTATTTTTGTCATCAGGTATCCTCAAGTTTTACAATACGGCTATACGATACACCACAATCTAGCATTATCGCAATGTG
>CAYGTY010000272.1:0-6767 GCA_964352825.1 uncultured Anaerolineaceae bacterium | reverse complement strand
ACTTGATAAAGCTGATACTGAAGATGCAAGGGCACAGTATAAGGCGATGGGGGCGATTGACTTAAGCGATTTCCAAATATCTGTTTGAGGCGACTGAGAGAGACCGCATCATCTGGAAGAATAAAAAAGGCGTAGGGGTGCTTGACCAATGGGTTTAATGTGCTGAAGTCAAATGTATCTTTTGCAACAACGCTTATGGGGATGCTATGTCTTTCGTATTGTTGTAACAGATCGACATCCTCATGATAGCGGTCATCATTTGCAATAATATAGACCTCTGTATCTGACGAAAGTGACTGCGCGCGATAGGTTGCATCTTGGTCATCCATCTCAATCCGAATATCAACATTATAATCAGGTATCATCACCGCAAAATAATAGCTGACTTGCAAGACTCCCATCAGCGCAAATACACTCATACCAGCAATCTGTAATAGATGCTTAGACCCTAACCAATACTGCGTGATTGAACGATAAATGGTCTCGATGCCCAATGCGGTTAAGAGAACAAGTGCAGGGAAAACCACCACAAAGCGCGCTGTCCAATCGTTATCTTCAATGAGGGAATTGCCCAAGATCGTTAATATAACCCACAGAGGCATAATCCAACCGAGACTGCGCCAATGATACAGGGATGCACCGATGCCAATTAAGAAAAAGGGCAACATATACGGCAAAACCAAACTTAGCTCATCGCTATAATAAAACCCTGTTGCGTCACCTTGACTGACGATATGCAGATAAGGTGGATTTAGGCGTTGGTCAAAATAGCGTGACAGTTGCCCCAATGAATCTGGCGATGTGAAAAACTCTGCCCAAAAATCCTCTTGTACCCGTTGTTGTAATAGACGAGGCGCGACATTTTGGAATCCCCACATCCCCAGCGAAAAATAAAACCCAGACATCATCATTAAAGTTGTCGCCACAAACCCAGCAATCCCGCGTTTGTGTATCGTGCCATTATTGAAAAGGCTATATATCACGAGCCAACCCACAATTAAGGCAGGATAGAGTAAGCGACCTCCTTCATAAAAATAAGCCGTCAGCCCCAAAAACACCCCAGCGAATGCAAACAGCTTGCGTGAACCTGTCTGTAATCCACGCCAAAGGAACGCAATCGCCAAAACAGCTAAAAGTGGGTCAACAATATTATTGAGGGCTAAACGGCTGTAGTGGATATGCGGTAAATTGATAGTGAGTAAGATAGCACTCATTAACCCCACTCGTCGGTTGAATCCCCAACGTCCGAGTAAATATATTGCTGGAATCGTTAATACACCGATGATAACGCTAATTGCCCGTAAGTTGGCGAGGGTTGCGCCCAACACTTCGGTGTAGTAATAAGTGAAATATGAATAAACCCAAGTAAAGTTGGCGACAGGGCTAATATTATTCATAATTTGCGTATGGGGAATATCACGGAGGCGGATAATCGCGGAGACAAAGTTGCTCTCGTCCGTGTAATAATGGACTGCGGATTCCAGCCATATGACGCGGATACATAAACCCACCATCATCAATAAGACAATCCATTTAAATGCTGGGTCATGTCGCCAATTCACGACTTGTCGAATATCGTTAAGGGATAAACCTGTCATCCCGATTGTGACAAGACTGCTACCCGCAATAAATAGGGCAAACTGCTGAGCATGGTGCATCCCAGATGCAAACTGCAACATCCTTTCGCCACGCCCCTGAGCCTGTGCGAGAACCACAAAACAGACTAAACCAAGCACAACGACACTCATCTGCCAGCCTGTGACGCTCTGCCATGCGGTTTGCTCAGGTAGAGGGTTGTTTAATGTGGGTAGCTTATGCCATAAGAATATCGTTAAGCAGATACTCAATGGAAAGAAAAATAGTGCAAGGTCATACCAACCCGTCGGATTGATACGATAATCATAAGTTGTAATGCCTACCGCAATCACGATAGGCAAGAGTAACCAACCTGTCATCGAGCTACGCAATTAATCACCTTCGATAGGTTCAATCAATATTTCGTAACGTAGTGTGGTGCTATCATCATAGCTTGCGTTATCCACCACAAATTCGTATGTCCCATCAAACGGTAATGTGATGTCAAAACTGGCACTATCGGCGTTTCGTCCGATAAATGTAACGACTTCATCTTCTGATGAATAAATATTCAGGGCTAACACACCCTCACTATCCAAATTCGTGACTTTTATACGGATACGCTGGTCGGTTTTACCCACATAAGCATATTGGGCAACCCCTGTATCACGATTCACTTCACCAACAATTGGGCTATTATTCGGTAAACTCAGGAGTGTGCTTGGGCTGACAATTAACTCGAAGTTGTATTCTTCATATTCCGTTTCCCAGTTATCGTGCCACAGTGCGATATAATAAGTGGCATCTTCCTCGGGTATAAATGGACGAATACGGGGTTGCCCATTAGGACCACTGCCCTCATCGACGAACAAGAAGGATTCCCAATAGGGGCGACCATCAAACCGAAAAATCGCTAAACGACTGCCACCATTTTGTGGTAAAACAGCGTTAATATCCCACTTTTTGCCTGCGACACTATCAAATGCGAAGACCAGTGGTAAGTCCTCATAAATTGTGCCATTGACAGGGACATTACTGGTGACGGTCGTGACCTCGTGTTTAAAGATGTAGAAGCCAATATCCGTGCCACCCTCTTCTGCTGTGACGAGGAAAATCGTATATGTGCCAGTCAGCGGCAGACGATAAAGCGATATTTCGGGGTCATTATACATACCATCAGACAATATTTCTGTACCATCAGGCGCATTAACTGTCATACCGACATTTGCGCCGTAGAAGATAATCGTGACCATATCACCTTCTGTCATATCGACTTGAAGTGTTTTGGTTGCGGCTGCATCAGGTAAATTACCTTCATAGAATTGGGTCTGTCCACCGTTTTCAGCCGATAGATTTTCAATCGTATATCGCCCAAGATGGGCAATAAAATCCCCTTCACTATCACTCCAGTCAGGGCGCGTAAAGACAATCGTATAGCGCCCCTCGCTAGTTAGTTCGATGTTGCTGATGTAGCTATTATCCGAAATTGCAATTTGTCCACCTGTTGGTGAAATTAGGGCAAACTCGACGGCAACAATATTATCCAAAACGTTGATGTAAATGACATCACCTGCCATTCCATCAAATCCTAGAGTAAGAGATGGGGCTTCATCTGTAAACGTACCAATATAACTTTCCCCATATGCAATGGTTGCTTCATCTTGTGCATAAAGCATATTTGAAATAAGTGCTGTACAAAGTGCTAAAATAAGAAGCAGGTATTTATTCATGATAAACTCCGCAGGGTAAGCGTCAGATTCATCGGCTGTCCAAATTTATGACAACCGCTATAATGCTAATTGCTTTATATCAAGTGTATCATGTTGCGTGGTCTGCGCGACACAAAAAAACAACTGTATTGTAAGGATGGTTTGACAGTGCATTTACGACTTTTTATTTTTGGACTTTTGACATGGTTCACAATACCTACATTCGCGCAGGATGCCCCGATTGTATTTGCAACGGCTACACCCAAAGCCCTCCCCACTGCTTATGTTGAGCCACAAGAGGTAATCTTGCAAGCAGAGGATGGCGCATACCTCGTTGGTGAATTTTATCGAGTTGACCCCAATAGCCCGACTGTGATTCTCTTACATCAACTTTATACCAATCGGACAAGCTGGGATATTCTCATCGAGCCATTGATTGGCGCACATTATAATATTCTTGCTGTTGATTTGCGCGGATATGGTGAATCTAGCCGAGGCATTAACTGGCATAAAGCGGTGACGGATGTGCAATTGTGGTTTGATTGGCTACGGGCAGAGGGTGGCGTGCGTGGAGATGCGATTTCTACAATGGGGTCAAGCATGGGTTCTACGCTCGCTATCATCGGTTGTGCCAATGATGAACTCTGTAAAACACCCATTGCCATTTCCCCCGGTTGGGATTATTACGGGATTGTGCTGGATAAAGCGCTAGCAATAGGGCTAGCAAATCGCCCGACCTTGATTTTATATGCAGAACGTGACCGTTGGCCTGCGCTGGGTATGCCACAAATTGAAGAAACGGCAACAGGATTATTACAAATCGAGGTATTTCCAGCCAATCTTCATGGTATAGACCTCATCAAACAAAATGAAGATGAAAGCCTTACCATGATTTTAGATTGGTTAGCTCTACATAGCGGACGCTAGTTGGCTAATATGCAGGGGGGGCAAGTTGGCTGAGTATGAAATGAGCTTCTTCCATTGTGTGACATAGCATCAAGGATTGGCTTGGTATTGGGTAACTACGATGGAAAGCTCTATAGATTTCGTGCATCATCGGGTTCTGCGAAATAATCACCCGATGGCGTGTATTCAGATGTTCAAATTGGGTTAGGTAATACAATTCTTTGATTGTCTCTCGTGGGAACTTTACCATGCGTGATAGGTCAAGTACCGTATCCACGGCGTGATGAACGCTCCGAGTTTGGTCAAATGCAAGATATGAGACATCATAAAAATCATCCCATGTTGAATCAACTTGGAAGATGAAGCTCATGATCGATTTGTCATTATTTAGCCAGCGATATACAACACTCATATAGGTTATCCTTATCTCTCTTAAATTCATAATAGTGGCAAAATAGTGTCTCAATAATTAAGGTTCATAACGATGGAAATTCTAACCCAAATCATACCAACTGGGTCTTATATGATTGGCGATGATTCGATGCCATTGAGCAACCCGAAACATGACTATCATGTCGAAAGTTTTGAAATTGCAAACCATGTTATCAGCAACCAACAATTTCTAGAGTTTGTCCAAGCAGGTGGTTATCAAGACGAAACCTTATGGACGGAGATGGGCTGGCGTTGGCAAACAACTAAGCAAATTCAAGCTCCCTATTATTGGCAAGACAAACAGTTTAATCGTCCAGAACAACCTGTCGTCGGGGTTGCTTGGTATAGTGCAATGGCATTTTGTATATGGCTGAGTCGTAAGACAAATACACTTTGGACATTACCGACAGAAGTCGAATGGGAAGTTGCTGTGCGAGGACTGACTGGCTCAGGATTAACACAGCCAGACACAATTAATAGTGCGGATAAAGGGTTGGGTTATCCGATAGCTGTTGATAAAGGGCATATTAGCGACAATGGTCTTGTCAATATGCTAGGCAATGTCAGCGAATGGACAATCAGCCGATGGGGGCGGAATTGGCAATCGCTCGATTATCCCTATCCCTATCATGCCCATGATGGACGTGAAGACCCATCAGGTAGTTATGCACGGGTGATGCGCGGTGGGTCTTGGTTTGACCCGATACAATATTGTCATCCAGCTTATCGCGCGCGGTATTTACCGGGATCACGGGGTAGTAATATTGGCTTTCGGGTTGTCAGTTTGTCGTCTCGTGTGCAGTCATAATTTCACCCATGTGCATTTTTTCGTGAACGCCACAGCCTTTAATCGCTTGTAAAAGTGGGTATTTCTGCATGAAGGGTGTGCTAAAAGGCGTTTCGATGTCACTTTCTGGGAAGGCGATAATCACACCGCGTAATTGGTCACGAGCTTCTCGCCATTCTCTTAAGGCTTCGTCCCATGTGCGGTCAGCACGTTCTAAGCGACGCATCTCATTAAAGTCATCAATATTCGTTTTTGTCTTTAAATCTAAACGATATTTACCGCCATCTGTAAATGTCTGAATTGCTTCTACCATATCTTCTTCAAAAGCAGTTAAGTGCGTAATCAGGTCTTTTGCTGTCCAGTCAGAGCCTGAATCTGTGTGAACATGTAAATCGGGCGACACCCCTTGAATATAGGCTTCGGCTTTGGCGCGGCGTTCATCCAACCCTGTAATCAGGTCGGCTTTAATTTGGGGTAAGGTATTCATAAAATAATCCTCAGTCTATCTTGCTCTATATGAGTACCTTTAATAACCCGAAACGCCCCATAAAGATACTTTACTTGTTATCCCTCGCTCATAATATCTAAGACTAGCTGGCGACTGGTCTGTAAAGCGTGTATTGGCTGTTCGAGCTTGGGACTGAGTTCGAGGCTAATTGCACCACTATAGCCGATGTCATCTAATGCGGAAAACAAGTCTGTTAGCGACTCGCGTGTCATGACTCCATCCAACAATGCCCAATGCAAATCGCCTTCCCCGTCGTTATCATCCAGATGAACATATGCTAGGTGTTTCCCTGCTTGACGGATAATATCACCTGCATCTTCATCTGACATTTGGAGGTGTCCGCTATCAAGTAGCAAGTGAAGGTTGGGATGCCCTGTTTCTTCAATAAAATCGAGTGTGGCTTGGGCTGTGGGTAAGGCGCGCCCTGGGAAGTGTTCGATGCCGATTTTGATGTTGTGTTGGCTGGCATAGTCGGCAACTGTGCTAAGCGAGTCTGCATAATATTGCATTGCATCGGAGCTAGTATCCAGCCCAGGGATGACATAAACGCAACCTGCACCTAATTTGCTAGCATGGGTCACAGTCTCGATTACATGGTCAATCGCGATTTGACGTTTGTCTTTATCCATGTGGTCAAGCCCAGCATCTTCGGGGATACCAAAGCTCGCCCCCACGCAGGAAACTTGTAGACCTTT
Organism: uncultured Anaerolineaceae bacterium; assembly: GCA_964352825.1. Lineage (GTDB taxonomy): Bacteria > Chloroflexota > Anaerolineae > Aggregatilineales > Phototrophicaceae > UBA6055. The sequence goes on along the minus strand of CAYGTY010000272.1, from coordinate 155 downwards.
TTGGATGGCTTGCTCACGAATCATATCCGATTGAAGCATATGCGGCTGAATATCAATCCAGTCAAAACCAAGTGCTTTCATCTGGTTGAGTATGTCAGTTTCCGATTGGCTGAATATCCATACACAGCAGGCAAGTTTCATAATACTTCCTTTGA
>CAYGTY010000271.1:0-6779 GCA_964352825.1 uncultured Anaerolineaceae bacterium | reverse complement strand
CTTTACTTGTTCAATCATATGATGTAAATGTGCCCAATTTGTTTGAACAATCTGTGGAGAAATCGGAATACCATTTTGCTGTGCTGCTTTAAACACTTGTTGTAGTAAATATAAATCTAAGTCTTTCCCTGAGAGAACAGCATTAATTGGAGAACGACCTTGAACATTTTGGGAGTGTTGTGCAAGTACGGCAATTGAGCTATCTTCTTTGATTTCAATTATCTGTGCTTCAAATCCTGAAAAGCCCAAACTATAAACAAGAAGCTTTGATGGTCCTTCATCAGGATAATCTTCCAAATATCCCATGACAGCCGCATAAGATTCACTGATTAAATGAACTTCTTCATAGCCTGCCGCCTGTGCCGCCATTTTGAGTCGTTCACGTCCAACATTAGGATACCAATCAGGGATACCTAAAAATAAACGCCCGACATCATATCCGGCATACGATGCGATACTCTCGTTAATCTGCTCTAACATATCCATAAAAATCGGTTGTGGTTTTTGTTGTCGGGCATTCATACCATAGTGTATCATTTGGTCACTAAATAATAGTAACTTTAAGACTGATACAGCAATCCCACCATTTGGGGCTGCTAAGGTAACCATTGGAGGTATCCAAAAAGCCTCTGCATTTGATGCTGGGACAGAAATAATATGTTTCCCTAATCGATAGGAGGCACGTATATGCCGTCCTCCAAAATCTAAACCCACATCAATCAGATCATCATACATAAACTCGTTTCCTCTCTTCACTTATCACGTCAGCCCAAAAAGGTGACGTATCTATTCATCACGTCTCTCTTTAGGCAAACCACCATGCGGTGTAATGTGACTGGAAAGTACATCATTATAACGTGAGTTAAAGGCATCAATCGTAGTCTTTAACAATTGAACTCTTTCGCGGTCACCTTTGCGTAATGCTGTCTTAATCTCTTCAATTGTCCGTCTAATACGTTCGATCTCAGGGTTATATGCTACTTGCAGAATAATCACATCAGCAATAAACAAAGAACTTGCGATACCTGAGTCTTGGATTGAACGGTCAAGTATTGGGAGCATCCGCCTCATGACTTTCTCATCACGGTTCTGGAGAGCCTCATTAGCGCGCCGTATATCATCTTCAATCTTCACACGCCCCGACCGTCCACGTTGGTCAGAATCCAGAAAATCACCGTAGTTATACAGAAAGCTTTGACAAATTGTAACGAGTTTCTCAATATTTTGGGCAAGGTTAGCATATTCAGCAATATGTTTACCCGCAGAAGATACATTACCCCGTATCTCAATAAAGTCCGTCTCGACTCGCTGACTTTCAACTTCGACCTTAACTGTCAATAACTTGCTTTCATCAATATTTAGAGAAACAACGACTTCCGCACCCGCTTTTACAATCGAAGGGAAATGCACTTCTACGATTGCCTGTAATTCATTATCCTTAGCTCGACGACTTTCGCCTTCATAGATAGATAAAACAAGGCTTGTCCCTTGTGTGGTATAAAATGTTTTACGCACAGGTTCTTTTAGTGGATAAAATCGCCCCTTCTCGACAATTGGGCTGACACTATCAAGCCTATCACCTTTTGCTACACCAATACTAATCGTCCTCGGAAGCGGTTCTTGGATTATATCTATTCTATCTGTAGCAATCGGTTTGGTTGATTCGATACCCGTAAGGCTATAATCACATTCTTTACAAGTATCTCTATCAACTGTATTCTCTGTCTCACAATTAGGACATACAATCACATCAATTTTAGATGCTGCAATTGCTGCGCCATAAGCAACAGCCTCGCTCGGGTCTTGATGAACTCGTAAGCGTTCCTGTCCAAATTGTTCTCGTAAAATACGTTTCACCGCTGGAACGAGTGTACTACCCCCAACTAAAAGCACCGCAGTAATGTCATCAGTTGTCAAGTTTGCATCACTAACAGCTTCTAACACAAGACGTTCCACACTGCGTAAATGGCGATTAATTCCTGTTTCAAACTCATCCCGTGAGATACTGAAATTCACGCTGACGGGCGGTTCAAAAACAGCATTTGGCATATTAATATCTGCAATCTCTTGCCGACTCAAAGCCTTCTTGGCTTCTTCAGCGTTACTCTTAGCTAGAGACATAAACCCCGGATTTTGACGCGGAGAATAATCAAATTCTCGTTCGACATACCCAACAATCATTTCAATTAAGACTTGGTCAAAATCATCGCCACCCAGCCACATATCACCTGCCATACCAATGACTTTGAATTGTGATTGTGCTGATTGAACAACAGAAATATCAGTTGTTCCCCCTCCCATATCAACCACAAGGATATAATTATTCTCATCTTCATGGTCTACGCCAAAGCTAATAGCAGCAGCATTAGGCTCTGTTAAAATACGCTTTACTTGAAGTCCTGCTTTCACACCAGCTTCAAAAGTTGCACGTCTCTGGCGGTCTCCAAAATAATTTGGTGCTGTAATAACGGCATGTGTTACTTCTTCACCAAGAGCCTGTTCAGCATCTTCTTTCACCTTGCGTAAAATCATTGCAGATATATCTACAGGGGTATATCGTTGCCCATTTAATAAAACATAAATATCAAAATCTTCAGGGTCATTATCCTGATTATCCTCAATAGCAAATGTAAAACGAGAGCCACTTACCATTTGTCGAACAATCTTATCGTTGAAGGGTCGTCCAATTAAACGCTTCACCGACATGATCGTATCAGTTGGAGATCGGACAAAATTATTTAGAGCAGAACGTCCGACTAAAATGCGACCATCCCCTATTTTTTCACCTTGAGAATTACGTCGCTCAGTTTCATAACTCACAACAGAAGGCGTTAAACGTTCTCCATACCCTGTTGATAAGATACGAACTTTACCATTTTCCACGATGGCTGCTACAGAATTTGTAGTTCCGAGATCGATTCCGATTGTCTTACCCATAGAATTTGTCCATTTTAATAATTAACATAAACATTTCATCCTATTGTCTACACGACTCATATAGAGTCAAAGGTTATTCACTACAACTTTAGACATACGAATACGCTTATCATCCCATTTACACCCTATTTCAAAGACTTCGATAATCGTGTTATCTTCAAAGTCAGCATTTTCTCTCTGTTCAATGACTTCGTGAACATGTGGATTATATATATCCCCCACACGTGTATTATCATCAAACTCTACGCCTGCTTCAATCAGGGTTTCTTTTAATTGCTGGCGAGTATATTGTAAGTTATGCAGCTGCTGGTTACTTATAGATTCATGTTGTTGAATCGCACGCAAGTTGCGGTCAAAATCATCCATAACCCACAATAATTTATAAACCAGTTTACGGATGATTTTCTTATCGTTAGTCACCATAGCTCAATACCTGAAACAGGAAAAAATCAACTTCTAAACGATCCGTTAAGCGATGTAACTTTTCCCATGACGTATTAATCGCAGGGTCAGGTGTTTCTAGGCGCATAATCTCAAAATTTGCTTTACTAATCTGATCCATCGTACTATCTGGTGTCACGCCGATCTGCTGCAGATGGTCATATGCAAGGGCTGGCCCAATCTTTTTTGTTGACATTTTATACTCCACTCAGTTTAATAATTTATAGTATAGACCACATAGATATGATCAGTTAATCTCCCATGCCATAAATGTGCGATAAATTACCAGAAAGCCATTCTTTATATTTTGCGTGCATATCCTCTAAGATTTCTTCGTTCAGGTAAGGTGTTTCATACAAAACTCCCATATCCCCATCTCTATCAATAGCTATACGAAGTATTCCTGTTTGACTATTAATCTTTGCCATTTCGATGAGGATTTCACGATTGGGTGTTCCGCGTTGGACATTCAAATCATATGATGCGACAAAACTTATTCCATGTAACTTATAAATGGATGTCACATTTACAGTACGGTCTTCCGTACGGATATGCAAGCGTTCACGCCTTTCTGCCAAACGCTCGACAGATATACCATTACGTTGTGCCCAGTTCCCCACACGGTCGCGAACAGCTTCTGGTTTACGATCAGGGTCAGCAATATTTGCCAAAGCGGTTTTCAGGCTTAGACTTGTCATATAGCGTTGGCGTAATTCTTCAACTTGTTCAACTGTAATATGATCTTCAAGCTCAGAGATTGAGGCAATAAAGCGAATCACAGTATCCAATAAGTCAGATTCAGCAAATTCACTACTCCAGAACTTGCTAACCAGCACAAAATGATCGTCTTTCCATTGAACAGAAATAAAATCAATATCAAAGGTCATGAATAAATACATATACAGCTTATCGTCATGATTCATGGGTGTGATACCAACAGGGCGACAGGTGCAAACAACATATTCGCCATCAAGTGTGACAGATACACCAACCGATTCATCTCCATCAGAACGAAAAGCCACCCAGATATGATCCGCTTCTTGTGTATAACGAAGCTTACCCTCCAACATATCAGCAATTCTCTCAAGACTGGTTGCAGGTGGTGTAATGACAACAGCATTTTCAATATTGGCAAGGATAGCAGCCAGCTCTAGGTCTTCTTGGACATTTAGCTCGCCTTTCTCAATAAGTTCTGATGCGAGTTCTGTCACTCGTGTTAATTTACGCGCACGATTTTCATCAGTCTCAAGCTCTGCGGCTGTTTTTGCAATGACTTCCATACGGATAAAGTCTTTAAGGAAGAAAAGCGTTTTCACGAGTTTGATTTGTGCTGTAACTCTTTGTTCATCGTCTGTGGCAGCTTGCAATGCCAATGCAAAATAACGCAATGATTGCTGGCGATTCTCAACCTTATTCAGCAATATCAGACCTGCTTCTAGATTCGCATGATAAGCATGTTGCGGGAATTGTGTCGCAATAGTTGCCCAGCTTTCTATCGCCAGTTGCAGTTCATCATTTGCACGATATGCTAAAACATTAGCGAGATGATGCGTTAAAGAATCGGGTTGATCGCCAAAATACTCACTAATCTTCGCTCGCGATGCCTCTATTCCAGAGGTAATCATCATAATTTCAAGCAGTTTATCAGTATCAGACTCACATTCGCCTGCCAAATAAGACCCAAGGTAATCTTCTAATGGGTCTCCAACTTCGCGTTTGACAACTTCAATCTCATCATCAATTTCTTTAATCTGTTCCTTAGCATCTTCAGCCTCAGGGTCATATGTGAGAACCTCTGCATAAATATCACGCGCTTTATTTAAGTAGCGTAAGCTTGTTAAATAATCCGATTGTCCATTGGCTTCCTTAAAAGCATTTGAGGCTTGCGCGCGACGAACCAAGCCCATATTGTGATAGATACGATGTACACGGGGAGAAATCGCATAAGCCCGCTCCAAATAAACAACACCTTCTTCAAGCGACCCACCACGAACAATAGCCAAAGAAGATTCTAATAACCCTAATGCCAGTTTATGACCGTATTGTTTGTCAGGGAAGCGTTCAAGCATAATATCAATCACATCAGCAAGGAAAAGTTTACGCTGATCATCTGCAGCTTCGGAATGTTCATCTAAGGCTTTGATAATCCGCTCATGTAATTCACTCTCATGCCCTGTTTTTTGAGCATCAATCAATAAATCCAGAAAGCTACTTGCAATAGTATCGGCTGATGAATCAGGGTTAGATAATTGACCAAACGCATCTGATAAGGTCAAGTCTGCACGGATAATATCGCGTTGTTGGACATAATATGTGTCAATACTATCAGGTGTGAAGACTTTAAAAATGCTATCTTCTGGCATCTCAGGAAGATTGTCAAACAAGCGTTTAGCAAGTCCTATTCGTTGTTGATCGAGTGCAGTTTTCACATATCCCAATGCAGAGAAGCGATATGAAACTTGTTCAATTTGTTTTTCTGTCATAATTTGACGATAATCGTCTGCAATCAGTCCCCCAAGAAGATCGTCTAAGCTATCCGACTGAGTAGGTTCTTGTAGGGTCGATTGTATACGTTCGGTAATTAATGGTAAAAAGTCATATTGTAGGGTCATCAATCTACCGCCAATAATAGCCCCAGTGATTTCATCACTTCTGAGTTGCAGTTGTTTGACTATTTGTACCCCTTGAACTTCAACATCCATTTGTAGGGTCAAGGGAATATAATCAGGGTTATCTTGGCTCAGAGCATCGTCACAACCTTGTAGATGATCACGTAGGTGTTGGCGTAAATTACTTTTAACACTTGTGACATTATCATCATCGATTGATGTGCCATAGACATCTGCACGTTCAGCAACCCAATTCTTCCAATAACTACTATCTTCAAATAGGGGCATCCAATGTGCAATAACACTTTGCCACGCATCATATGCAACATCATAATTACCTAAATCAGCTTGTTCTATAGCATAAGCGTATCCTTTAAGCCCCAGATCATGATGTATTTTCAAGTTACTAAAATCACGCTTTAATTTTTCGAAAAGTTGGAGATATTCAGGATCAGACCGCCACAATGACATAATACATTACCTTTCTAGTAGTCCATATGAAGTTGATTAACTATGATATAAACTCACAAAGCTAAATATATCAATATTCTCTATCATAGTTTCACAAAACACTATCCACTTTTAATAGTTTACACACTAAAGTATAACTTATTTTCTCATCTAGACCAAAAAATTTTAACTCAAATAGTAAGTCCTTTTATATCTACATATTAATATTTTCTGTTCCTCGCATTATTTAATTATGATATTAAGTAAGTAATATTATTAATATAATGTCGTATTTTATCATCATCACATCAATACTTACAAAACCTCAAGTTATTTTGCAAT
>CAYGTY010000270.1:0-6781 GCA_964352825.1 uncultured Anaerolineaceae bacterium | reverse complement strand
ATAGCCAATTGACACATATACTAAATAACAGAAAACCACCTATTATCAGGTGGTTTTTTGATTTATAGCGTATTTATAATCTAACGAGATTAGGTCAGGTCGAAGCGATCAAGCATCATAACCTTGTCCCATGCTGCTACGAAGTCATTTACAAACCTCTTTTGTGCATCATCACTTGCGTAAACTTCTGCAATAGCGCGTAATTGGGAGTTTGATCCGAAGATGAGGTCCACACGAGTTCCTGTCCATTTCAATTCGCCTGTTGTGCGATCATGTCCCTCGAATGTATCTTCAGCGTCCGAGGTGGCGACCCATGCAGTACCCATGTCCAGCAGGTTGACAAAGAAATCATTGCTAAGTGTGTCACTCTTATGGGTGAAGACACCATGTTGGGATTGTCCATAGTTTGCCCTCAAGACACGCATACCACCCACCAGCACGGTCATTTCTGGGGCAGTTAGTTTTAGTAATTGTGCCCGATCAATTAACAATTCTTCTGCTGATACTGTGTATTCAGTTTTAAGATAGTTGCGGAATCCGTCTGCGGTTGGTTCGAGCATGGCAACCGAGTCGACATCGGTTTGTTCTTGTGACGTATCCATCCGCCCTGGTGTAAAGGGAACGATTATATCATGTCCCGCATTTTTGGCAGCTTGTTCTATTGCCGCACAACCACCGAGGACGATTATGTCAGCAAGCGAAACTGCCTTGCTACCAGATTGTGCGCCGTTGAATTCATCTTGAATACCCTCAAGAACTCCGAGTACAGTTGCTAATTGGGCGGGTTGGTTGACTTCCCAATCTTTTTGCGGTGCAAGCCGTATACGAGAACCGTTTGCGCCACCACGCTTATCAGAACCACGGAAAGTGACTGCTGATGCCCAAGCTGTTGAAACGAGTTCGGAGATAGATAGCCCTGATGCTAGAATTTTGACTTTGAGTTCAGCAATGTCTTGTTGGTCAATGAGTTCATGATCTACTGTTGGGATAGGGTCTTGCCAAATTAATTCTTCTTCAGGAACTAATGCACCAAGATAAAGCTGGCGAGGACCCATATCACGATGTGTCAGCTTGTACCATGCACGCGCAAACGCATCTGCGAATTGGTCTGGATTTTCATGGAAACGTTTTGAGATCGGTCCATAGATTGGATCAACTCGCAAAGCGAGATCACTTGTTAGCATCATTGGCGCATGGGTTTTAGTTGGGTCGTGTGCGTCAGGTACAGTATCTCTTGCTGCTTCATCTTTTGGTGTCCATTGGTTTGCACCAGCAGGGCTCCTTGTGAGTTCCCATTCATAACCGAACAGCGTATCAAAGAAACTATTGTCCCACTTGATTGGGGTTGGAGTCCAAGCACCTTCTAATCCACTTGTAATGGTATCTACACCGATACCTGTATTAAATTTACTTGACCAACCAAGACCTTGCTCTGCTATAGTTGCTCCTTCTGGTTCAGCACCGACGAGGGCTGCATCGCCAGCACCATGCGTTTTACCAAATGTATGCCCACCAGCAATAAGCGCAACGGTTTCCTCATCGTTCATCGCCATCCGCGCAAAAGTTTCACGAATATCTTTTGCTGATGCAAGAGGGTCAGGGTTACCGTTTGGACCTTCTGGATTAACATAGATCAGACCCATTTGGACAGCAGCAAGGGGATTTTCAAGATCGCGTTCACCAGAGTAACGTTTGTCATCCAACCAAATATTTTCAGCACCCCAGTAAATATCTTCTTCTGGTTCCCATACATCTGCACGTCCACCAGCGAAGCCAAATGTCTCTAGCCCCATCGATTCTAAAGCACAATTCCCAGCAAGAATCATGAGATCTGCCCAAGAGATTTTCCGACCATATTTTTGTTTGATGGGCCAGAGCAATCGACGTGCTTTGTCAAGATTTGCATTGTCGGGCCAACTGTTGAGTGGTGCAAAACGTTGAGTACCAGAGGTTGCGCCACCACGACCATCACCTGTGCGATACGTACCTGCACTATGCCATGCCATCCGAATGAAAAGCGGTCCATAATGACCGTAATCGGCAGGCCACCAATCTTGAGAATCGGTCATCAGCGCATAGAGGTCACTCCGCAATGCATCAAGATCGAGGCTTTTGAATTCCTCAGCGTAGTCGAAGTCTTTATCCATTGGGTCAGATAAGGAAGAATTTTGGTGGAGAATTCTTAAATTTAACTGATTTGGCCACCAAGTTTGGTTAGATACAGATCCAAATTTGGTGTTGGATCCACCTGTTATAGGACACTTACTTTCTTTATCCATATTCGATATTTTCTCCTTATATTTTTATACATTTTTTATATACATAGGTCATAAAATTTTGTCAGAATTAGGAAAATTTATTGTATAAACCCGTGCATTTTGCGTAAACAACTTATTTTAGGAGAGGTTCACAATCAGAAAATGTGATTGCCTCTAGCTGATCGTTATTATACCTAATCGATATAACATTTGGCTACATATAGATGTTGAATCAAGGAGGGTATTTGGGAGCTGAGGTTGATGATTATTAAAGTATATTTGCTATCCAGCAGGTAACAAAATAAATTATGTTCTTGGGAATTCTAATTGAGTTCTTAGACTACTTCTTGTTCTTTTCGATAGGTGCGAAGATACGACTGTGGATAATACCTGCGACTGCACCGCCTGTAAATACACCCACAAAATATGGAATCAAATATATCGTATCTCTAGCCATTAATGCTGGACCAAGTGTTCGTGATGGGTTGAGTGATGCCCCTGTTGCGGAACCTCCTGCTAGGATTGTGGCAGTGAGGGTAAAACCAATGGCAATACCTGCTAAATTCCCTGCATGTTCATACACAGCCGATTGATAGATCACACTAACAAGAATAAATGTCAAAATCGCTTCAATAATTGCTGCACTCCATACCGCATCAGGTGTTAAGAAGCCTTTTGTTTGCCCAAAATTATAGTCATTTATCCCTAAAAATGCCGTGACACTTGCATGATCTTGCGGAATCACTAAGACTAAAATGACTGCTGCAATGATTCCCGCAATGAATTGAATGCAAATAAACGTACATGATTTTATAGCACCTTGTTTTCCACCAACCCATAGCGCTAAGGTCACGGCTGGATTAAACTGCGCGCCTGAAATGTGTCCATAAGTATATATCAAGCCTGTTACTATCAAACCATGTGCTAGAGCGGGAACGATGATACCAAATACTGGTGCGACTATAACAGATGCCGACCCTACAAAAACCAGTACAAATGTGCCAAGAAACTCCGCTAAACTTTCACGGAAAAGTGCGCTATTCATTACTGCTTCCCTAATAAAGTTCAGTTAATTAATATTGTCGGCGTATTATAAATGTTGAATGTCATATTGAATATGTGAGTTTAATCTAAAAGTGCTATATAGAGGGCATTTTTCCTTTACAAGTACTGCCTGCAATGGTATAAATGTGCCATTGCCTACTGTACAAGTGATAGAACAATATGTGCCGAGCCAACACTCTCAACATGAGTATTATCTTCGATAGCTGATGTGATAGGCTAGAGCCAAGACAAAAGTTATCGGGCGATGCTCGGCCTGGTATTTTACAGGTTCGAGACACTATGGCTACACGGTACAGTGGGTAAGGTATTATGAACAGCGTACTCAATCATTGGTACGCTGTTTTTAATTCTTTGGATTGAGGTTTATTGTGAGTAGCTTGCCCCGAAGACCTCTGTCATTAAGCTCCCCAAACGTGAGCGATTAGGGATAAGAACCGATGCGCCTGACTCTGTCGTATAACCTTGTAGATATGAAAAATCAATAACACCTGTTTGGATGCTCGTGGTATCAATATCTTTTGCATATAATCCTAGTTGGATAAGTTGCTCTAGTGTCAGTCCTGTATACACATTATCAGATAGTGTATTCCAAATTGAGGGGGCTTGGACAAGCAATTGAGGAATCATATCCAGATTTAAGACACGGTCACGAATCGCAAATATAACCTGCTGTTGACGTTCAGCACGTTGAATGTCACTACTTCCATGACGCGTGCGGGCAAAGCGTAAAGCATCATATCCATTAAGATGATGTGTACCCGGTGCGAGATAGAAGGGGTCATATCCATAATTCATATTTGGATATTGTCTGTCGTTTATGGTGTAATCAATTGATACATCCACACCACCAATGACATCGACGATGTCAATAAATGCTTGGAAATCGACTGCCATAAAATCATGGACACGAATCCCGAGGTTGAGTTGAACAGTTTGCTGGAGCAGAGTTGGTCCATAGCCAGCTTGTCGTGCTTCACCAAAAACCATTGGTGTATTGATACGCTGTAATTCTGTATAACCTGGTACTTGAACATATAAATCTCGGGGTATACTCAGGATGCCGATACTATTGGTTGTGGGGTCAATACTAACGAGCATCATTGTATCGGTACGATACCCCAATCCTGTTTCACCGGGGCGACGATCTAGACCCGCTAAGATCATTGTGAATCTGGATGACCCATCCCAAGGCTTTAACTCAATACTACTTCCATCAGGTAGTGATAAAACATCACCATTCACTTCGCTACCATCAGATACAAACTCTGTACGAGCATCTACGGGTGTTGGTAATTCTGAGACAACATTTGCTGTTGGTATAACTTCGACTGCTTCTTGTGGCAAACGGAGGACAATCAAAATCCCCAGAATCATAATAGCAAAAACACCAATCATGCCTCCTGCGATAATGACCCACGCCCATTCACTTCCACTATTACGTCCTTTTACTCGACGTTTACGAGACCGCTCCCTTGCATGGGAATCATTTGAGGGTGGCGGAGGTGGTGGGGCGGAACGTGATTGTTGTGTGTAAGCACTGGTACTATACACAGGTGGTACATTCGCACTTGATGATGGCACAGTAGGCTGTGACGAATCATCATAACCCGAATTCGTAACTCTTTGGTTTGGTATGGTGTTGTCGTTGTTGTCGAAATTATCGGACATCTGACCCGATTCCATTCTCTGACGTTTTTATTATTTACAAAAATCAGTATAGGCAAGGTGGGAAAATGCGTCAATGGCGTGTGGTTTTTGAGAGCGAATTTACTACTGGACGACGTAACATGGCGATTGATGGTTCTATTTTAGAGGCTGTCTCGCAAGGTATGCAACCTCCGACTCTCCGATTATATGGTTGGAAGCCAATGTGCCTCTCTCTAGGCTATGGTCAACGTATTCGTGAAGTTGATATGGATGGACTTACTGATAATGGATGGCATCTTGTCCGCCGACCAACAGGTGGAAAAGCCATCTTGCATGGTGATGAATTGACTTATAGTGTCAGTTTACCAATTGATCACCCCTTAGCATATGGTGATGTTGTTGAGAGCTATCGACGCATTAGTGGTGGTTTATTAAAAGCATTGCAACATATCGGTTTAGCCCCAAAATCCGAGCATCAAGGCGATGGACTAAGAGAGAAAACAAAAGGACCTGTCTGTTTTGAAGTTCCGTCACATTATGAAATTACAGTCAATGAACGCAAATTGATTGGCAGTGCCCAAGTTCGTCGCAAAGAGGGCATTTTACAACATGGTACATTGCCTCTATTCGGTGATGTTGGACGTATCTGTGAAGCACTTGCATTTGATTCATTAGAAGATCGCAAAGCGCAGAAAGAAAAAGTCCGTACTCGTGCAGTTGCCTTGGCTGATGTGATGGATAATCCGCCCTCATGGGAGCGTGCTGCACTGGCGGTTGAGCGTGGCTTCTGTGAAGAATTTGACCTTGAAATGAGCCGCGGTGAATTGTCTATGTGGGAAATCCAACGTACCGAAGAACTATTAGATGAACAATTCGATAACCCAGAGTGGACAAATAAACGATAAGTCCATCTATATCCAATTGTGATGAATCGTAGGGTAAGCGGTGGCTTGCCCTTTTTGTTTTAAGCCAATCCTCATCTTTTTTGATAATCTTCATATACTAGTTTCAGCTTTGAACCATACTAGTTTTATATTCTTTAGATAAGTTGAAATCTTAGCTAAAGGATGAATTTGTGAATACAGAAATTAAAATTACAAAAAATATGTCCATATATGGAACAGATAATGAAAAACTTGGTGATGTAAAACAAATTGTAGTTGACCCTCTAACGAGCGAAATTACACATCTTGTTATTACACAAGGTTTTATCTTTACAGTTGATAAAGTTTTGCCAATGGCATTTATTACAAAACAAGTTGATGGTTCGCTATATGTTGACCGTCAAGTTGATGAGCTTGACTTGAGGGATTATGAAGAAACATTCTATGTTAAAGAAGATGATCCGGAAGTCATTGTTGATAAAGATGACGTTCATATCCCTACATCTGTTTATTATTATCCACCTTTGGTTAGCCGCCATGAAGGCTATTACTGGGGGATGCCGAGACGATATGCTGGAGACCCTGTAAAATTGGTTCGCCGTGTTAATGTACCTGAAGACTCACTTTTAATTGAGAAAGGCATGAATATATATAGTCTCGATGGAGATCATGTAGGCGATGTCTATTCTGTTCATCTTGATGAAAATACAAATCGTATTACACATTTCATCATTTCTCAGGGTTTATTCTTCCAAGATTACAAACTTATTCCAACTTTTTGGGTAGAAGAAGTTAGTGAAAAGGGTATCCATATTGCGGTTGGAACAGAGCGACTCGAAAAGTTACCTGCATTTGAACCTGAAAAAGCATAAATGTCATGTATATCGGTAGGTGAGTTAGTTTGCCTACCGCTTTATATTTATGATT
>CAYGTY010000269.1:0-6813 GCA_964352825.1 uncultured Anaerolineaceae bacterium | reverse complement strand
TGGTCTCGCGATGGCGGCTGGCACAGTTGAACGCGCTGTCGATAAATTACTGAATGGGGTATCGGCTGGTGCGGTTGATGTGGAGCGGTTTGGGTAAAATGAACCCGCTCAACCACCATCTTGAAAATGCAGGCTATCGTGTTTCACCCAATACCAAAGGACGCTATATACAGGGACTTATCCGCTTGGTTGGTGAGCTATCGGCGATGGATTTCTTACGCGATGACTATATGATACGGCTTTTGTCCAATGCTCAACTGCGCAAAGGTAAGGCGTTTACCTATAAACAGTTGCAACAGCTTGCTATCCCTGAAAGGGACATTGACCGATTTTATACTCAGATGCAGACCTTATCTGCCAAAGGTTTATTTTTACGTGGGTATAGCTTGCAATGTCCCGTCTGTGACCTTGAAACATGGTATGGCTTAAATAGTGTTGGGGAGGATGTTATCTGTCAGGGCTGTCGCTTTAGCTTTCAGATGCCACTCACACTACCCTTCGCATATCGTCCCAACCGACTCTTGATAGAAGCCTTGAAGTCAGGAGCATTAACAATTTTACTAACCGCATTATGGCTATCCGAGCAAGATAATAGTATGCAATGGCAGACGGAAAGTGTGGTGCATCAGGGCAATATCATGACAGATATTGATATTCTAGCGACAGTCAATAAGGAACTTTGGTTAATTGAATGCAAGGATAATTTCAAAGTTACCGATAAAGCACTGGATGATATCATTGAACAGTTGCGAGTCGGGCAGAAAATCAAACATGACCTCGGCGCAGAACAATCTTTTTTCGCGACACTCTATGCCAAGTCTCTACCTAAACGCTTAAGCACATTTTTATCCGAGCAGAATATCCAAGTTCTCACGCGCAGGGATTTATTGAGAGTCCGCTGATTCTTCAGTCGGTATAATATCAACATCAGCTTCGGTCGTTGGCTCATTCCCTGTTGATAAACCAGCAAGGAAAGGGCCGTAAAGCGTGCCATCATTTAATAAGGCGAATATCTGCCCAGATGTACTATCGAGGAAGAACGTTCCACCCGCAAATCGCTGAGTTCCCATATTAATATTGAGGGGTGGAGTTTGGGCGAAACCAATCTCATCTTGCAAGCCACTTTCACTCATCCATGCCCCACCAAAATCACCTGATGGAACGATAAAACCTTGTGGTGGATTAATGCCTGCGGTAGAAATATCGGGAGGTGATTCAAAGTAATAATATTCGCCACGATTACTAGCAGGAATCATCACCCATAGCTCATCAGTCTCATCACGTTGATACATTGCCCCACCAGAGAACACTTGTACCTCACCTGTAAATCCGATAGCTAACTGAATCGGACAACCCAAGCGTTGATTGATAATCGGGTCACTGCGCCAAATACTCAGATAGACACTATCCACGGTTGTCGTACATTCGGCGGGAGCAACTGTTGGTGGAATCGGTGTGGAAATAGACGCAAAGATATCAGGGTCAACCACTGCCCCCTGTAAGGGTTCGGCTTCCCCAATGAATACACCCACATATTCAGTTGGTCGTAAGGTAGCTGTTGGAATCAAAGGTGTGGGTGTCGGTGAACTGGCAAGGCTGGTTGCACGGACTTGTTCAGAATTAGGTGTCGGTGAAATAAAGACTGTCGCCAAAGGACGATTTGCCACAACAAGCGATTCAACATCTTGTACACTATTGGTCTGAGCCGTATCACAACCAACCAAGAAGAACACAAACATCCCCAAGATGAGGTGCGACAAAACAATATAGGTGGGAATAAGCAGATGTTGTTTTTCAGTCTTCATTCAGTGTGCCTATAGATTCCTTCAATTTATATGCCATTGTACGTCATATCTACAAATCAGCTAGTTTTGATTATACAAGTTTCATTGTCATGGCGCAGACCCCAAAAATCATCCATACTATAGGTATACCGCTAATCAATGGGAAAGGCTTACCTAATGAAACGACTACTCATTGCGTTACTCCTCAGTTTATTCATTTTGCCAACTATCATATTTGCTCAAGATGCCCTCAATCTCCCGACAGCACTCTATATTCTGCTGAATGCAGGTGAAATTGAACGTTATGGACTGGGCGCAGAAGGTGTCCAGACGATTACCGTCGAAGGGACATTTGTTGTCGATTTCGGCATTGCAACTGATGACAATTGGTTTGCATATCGCACACCTGATGGATTGTATGTCGCTAATGTTTATGATGAATCAGAACAACGGCTTGTTGATGAAAGCGCAGATGTTCCGCCCATTCGTAGTGAAGGTGATACGCTCTCATGGTCACCTGACGACAGGCAGATTGCTTATGTGACATTAGCTGGAATACGTGTTTACTTCCGTGATGAAGCCGTCACATTTGATATTCCTGTGAATCAAGTTCAACATATCGAGTGGTCGCCATCGGGTGAATTTCTGCTTGCCCAAACTGTCGAAAATATCTGGTGGGTTTACCGTAAAACTGGCACAGAACTTAACTTATCCAGTGTGATTCCATCATCGAATGGGGTCGCGTGGCAATCGAATACGATCCTGCTTTTCGCACCTACTGAGGGTGGATTATTAACGATGGACTTAAATGCCAATAATGCTCAAACAACGATTTTAGCGGTATCTGATATTTATCATTTACCCTATCAAGTGGGTGAGGGTCTATATCGTGTTTTCCGTGCTGATGGGGATACAGGATTTGGTCGCTTGCTGTTGGTGCAAATCAGTGAGGGCAACATCGTTAGCGAAGAAATTGGCGAGGGTAATGTTGAACTAGCGAGTATACGTTGGGCACCCGAAGGCAACCTCTTGATTGCATTCCAAGGGGGTGTTATGGCACTGGTTGACCCAATTAGCGCGCAGGGCTTCACATTGCCGATTACAAGTACGGTTGCTTATGATTGGGGGACTGTACAATCCAATTTTGTTGATGCCTTAACTGTCGCAGGCGATTTGTACTTCCTCGGTGAAGATGTGATGGGATTCCGCCAAGTCTGGACGCTAGCAGATGATGGTACGCCTTTTAGTTTAACCCCTGCCACAGGGAATATCAGTGATTATGATGTTAGCTCTGACGGCACAGAAATCACCTATATCAGCCAAGACCAACTCTGGTTATATGACCGTGATGCGGATGAATTGACCTCGCTTGTTACCTCATCTGAAGCGATGCATACACCGCGTTTCAGTCCAGATTTAAGCCGTATCATCTATAGTGTCGAAACCATAGGCGACAACACCAACGGCGGTATCTGGTTATATACGATAGACGAAGAATCTAATATTCGTATCTTAGCCAATGGAGCAGGGGGCGAAAGTGTCTCACCACCCTATTATCATCATCCACAGTGGGCAACAAATATCAATGCAATCTTAGTGACAGCCGACGGTAGCGAAACAACCAGCCTGAGCATCTTAGATGTCAATACAAATGAGGTTGTCCCAATCGGGCAATATGATGCGGGCTTCTGGTTACAAGATGGGCGCGTTATTGCATGGGGAGCAGGCACAACTACAAGCCAATCCAGCGAAATCGTCATCCTCGACCCCAATACACAAGGCGATCCTATTCCGCTCTTTACATTATTAGAAGAAATTATCGTTGAGCAACTCACACAAATCTCAGCAAATGAATTGCGCCTCATTACTCGCCAGAATATCTTTGGACCTTCATCACAACTCATGATTCGGATTCCCATTAATGGCACATTTGAGCCAATTGGAGCAATCCCACCCTTAGTGAATCCTGTTTTGGGAGGCGATGAAACCTTAATCGCAGGTCTAACCAATCCTGATGGAAGCCTTATCATTTATGATGTTGAGCAAGGTTCACAATCGATACTTTTGTTCCCAATTCGTATTGCCAGTATCCTATGGCGATAAAATTGAGGGAGTCTCATATATTTAAGAGCTATTGCTTAACTAACGTTAATGGAAAAGGATTAATATACTTATAAAATAGAATAACGTCATGGGGGGAAAACATGGCAAGAGAACGCATTTTAATTATCGAAGATGAGGCACGTATCGCGCAGTTTGTCGAACGTGGCTTAATATATGAAGGATACCGTGTCAATGTGGCACGCGACGGACAAACAGGTTTATCAGTAGCCCGTGATAATCCGCCTGATCTTGTAATTCTTGATTGGATGTTACCGGGATTAGATGGACTAGAGGTCTGTAAACGGCTTCGTGCAGCAGGCGATGTCCCAATTCTGATGTTAACAGCAAAAGATGATATTAAAGATAGAGTTGTTGGTTTAGACGCTGGCGCTGACGACTATCTTGTAAAACCATTCTCAATTGATGAACTCATGGCGCGTGTTCGTGCATTATTCCGCCGGTCAACACCAGCTTCACGCCCAGAAATTTTACGCTTTGGCGAACTATCACTCGATACAGGAACACACCGTGCCTACCGTAATGAGCGCGCGATTGACCTCACCGCAAAAGAGTATGAATTACTTGAACTCTTTATGCGTAATCCACGCCAAGTCTTGACCCGCGATGTCATTTTTGACCGTGTATGGGGATATGACTTTGGTGGTGAGAGTAATATCATCGAAGTATATGTCCGCTACTTACGCCAGAAAACAGAACAAGAAGATGAAAGCCGTCTCATCCATACAGTACGTGGGGTCGGTTACGTTTTAAGAGAGGAATAGCATTCGCAATGAGCATTCGTACTAAAATTTCGTTATGGTATGCAGGTTTACTAGCACTCATTATTGTAGCATTCAGTGTTGCAGTATTTGGTGTTATCCAAGCAACGATCATTAGTTCGATTGACGGTAGCCTCGCCGAAACCTCTTCTAACATCATGCGGAATGTACGCGTTATCCCTGTTGGTGAATTTGGCGCGCTTGAAACAGGCGTTATATTCCGCAGTGAAGAGATTTTCCGTGTCCCTGGATTATCGGTACAAGTATGGCAGACCGATACAGGTAGTGAAAACACACAACCTATCTTACTCCAATCATCCTTTGACCTTAGCAATTTCAGTCGTCCACTTGCTCCCGACCAGTTGAATGCAGAACGCCCATCATTTTCGAATGTAACAATCAACAACATGCCAGAACGGGTGATGACACGCCCCTTTACAACACTTGGTGGCGAAAAGTTAGGTGTCGTCCAAGTATCAGCATCGACACTCATCGTTGAACAAGTCACTGATGGGGTTTTGAGCATCATGATTTCGGCAACTGTCATTGGTATGATGATCTCTGTTATATTAGGCATGATGATTTCGTATCGGGCTGTGCGTCCATTGCAGGAAATTACAGCAGCAGCAACACAGGTCGCAACCTCAAACGACTTATCAACACGTCTCCCATTCAATGTCCCTGATGATGAAATCGGGAGATTGACAAAAGTGTTCAATCATATGATGTCGCGATTGGAGCATATCTTTGGGGTACAACAACGCTTCGTGACAGACTTGTCTCATGAACTACGGACACCCTTAACGGCTATCCAAGGTAATCTTGATATTATGAAACGCTTCGGGGCAGATGAGGCATCTATCGAGGCAATTCAGCAAGAAACCACCCGTATGACTCGTATGGTCAATGAAGTACTGATGCTAGCCCGTGCAGATTATGGTGCAATCACAATTGAACTTACACCGCTTGACCTTGAAGAACTGATATTGGAAAATGTTCCTAACTTCCCAGCCCTTGCAGAGGCACGTAATAATAACCTCAGTATTGAGCTAGGCAGACACGAACCTGTCTATATCAAAGGGAACTATGAACGCTTGCAACAAGCGATATATAACCTTGTGAATAATGCGATTAAGTTCACCCCAGAAGATGGGGAAATCAAAATATCAGTGTACCAGCGCGATAATCAATATGGGGTTATCGAAGTGAAAGATAATGGGATTGGGATTGCTAAAGAAGACCTTAACCGTATCTTCGATCGTTTCTATCAATCTGATCATTCTCGTTTTCATACCAGTGATGAAGATGGTGCTGGCTTAGGTTTATCAATCGTCAAGTGGATTGTAGATTCACATGATGGGACAATTGAAGTTGAGAGTGAAAAAGATAAAGGGGCGACTTTCCGTATTGTTATCCCTTTACAAGAAGGGCATTCGCTCAAAAAGCAGATGCCAACAACCCAAATTGATAATAAGGTACTAGAACAAGTCAGAATGATCTAATCTGACGTATGTTGAATCCCACTAAATAGAATCTCGCGTAACGAATCGTCGCTAAGTGTATAATACACATGGCGACCTTTTTTACTATAACTCACAACACCCAATTTTCGTAAATATTTTAATTGATGCGATACAGCAGGTTGATCCATTTCTAAGGCATCCACCAAATCAGTCACACACCATTCCCCTTCTGCCAATGCCTTAACAATACGCACACGGGTTGGGTCAGATAAAATCTGAAAAAATTGTGCTACAGTTTGAGCAGAATCAACAGATAAAATATTGATTTTGGGGGGTGAAGCAAATATTACACTCATAATTTATCCTACGGTTTAATCTTCTCTAACCGTATCAGAATTTGCTCCTAACTGTCAAGCGGGTTAGGAAGGCAGGGGTGTGTTTCAATATTTTGGAATCTTACCGAATAGGTTATCTTAAAATGCTTAACGCCGAGGTACAGAGAAACGGAGAATCAATGGAGGGAGCAGGATTCAAAATGACCATACCCGATTAATTGGGACAGTAAACTGATCTCAGGTAATCGTGTATGGTCATATCATGAGATTCCACCAAAAGGACTCGCTCGACGAGCAGGCATCACCATTCAATATTGCTTCTTACAAGATGTTTCTGGCAAACGCTATC
>CAYGTY010000268.1:0-6936 GCA_964352825.1 uncultured Anaerolineaceae bacterium | reverse complement strand
TTGCAATTGAGGAAGCTGGCGAAAGTTATAATGCAATCTTAATGAGTGACTATGCTGTTGATTCATATGACTTTGTATTATTTACGTCGGCAGACTTTCTCGAAAATAATCGTGATGTTGTTGCCCGTACGGTTGCAGCACTGATGGATGCTACCAGAGATGTCATCGATGATCCTGAAGAAGCGATTGACTATACACTAAAGTATAATCCTGAGCTTGATAGAGATGCGCAACTCCGCCGTTTGAATGCAACCATTCCATTGATGAATCTACCTAATGTTCCTCTCGGTATGATGGATGCTGAAGTATGGGAAGTTTCGCAACAAATCTTATTGGATAATGAGGTGATTGCTGAACCCATTGACTTAGACAGCGTTTACACCACTGAATTTATCAATACAGAAGAATAATAGGAAACTATATGACAACAATTCAAACACCACAAACAACCGTCAAATGGTGGCAGTCGCTTCGGCTGTCCCTTATTGTCATATTGGTTGTTGTATCAATCATTCCATTGATCGTTATTGAAGTGAGTTTATCGGAGCGGTTTCGTATAAGAACAGTTGAACAAGTGACGGCCCAGCTTCAATCTGTTTCTACACTAAAAACTGCTGAAATTGATGCATGGTTTGATAATGCTCATAGTACGCTTGATATTATTGCAGAAAGTCCTTTCACGAATGTACCGATACGTGATGCTCTATCTGCAGATAATATTGATATAGATCAAATTGATGCCTTAAGTAAGGCATTAGCGAAAACTGTCGAAGAATCTAACGTAATCGATTCTATCTTTATTTACAATTTTGATGGGAATGTAATTCTTGCATCTGATGAGAATGATATAGGCAAAATTGTATCACGCCAACCTTATTTTGATAATTCCATTGAACTTGATGAATTTTATGTTGAATCCCCTTATTATGATATTGGGTCGGCGGAGCTAACCATTGTGGGTACTGAACCCATTCACAATGAAGCTGGGGAGACGGTTGGTATTATCGCTGGACGATTGAATGTTGATACGTTATCAGAAATCATGTTAGAGCGGAGTGGTTTGGGCGAATCAGGTGAAACCTACTTAGTCAGTCAAGAGAATAATTATCTTCTTACGCCGAGTCGGTTTGAAGGCTATTCATCGAATCAAGCCTATACCAGCTTTGGTATTGAACAAGCTCTGAATCAAGTTGAAGGGTTTGGCTTATATGGTGATTATCGTAATCCACCCGTTCCGATTATTGGTGTTTATAGTTGGATACCTCAACTTGAAGCGGCGATGTTGGTCGAGATTGATGAAGCCGAAGCACTGGCGACTTTTGATCAAGCTATTCAATCTTCAATCCGAGGGACGATTTTCATCGCGGTTGTGATTGCTGCCATTGGTATTTTTATCGGACAACGGATTTCAAAACCGATTGTTCAACTCGCCCAGACAGCCCAAGCCATTGCAGGTGGTGATTATCAGCAACGGGCTGATGTGAGAGGAAATAATGAGATTGCGGTATTAGGTAATTCCTTCAACCAGATGACGGAAACCTTAGGTCATAATATCGAAGTGCTTGATGCGACTATCCATGCAACCGAAGAAGCCAATAAAGAGCTTGCTATACAATCTGCACTGGCTCGTGAAGCCACCCGCCTGAAATCTGAATTCTTGGCGACGATGTCTCATGAGTTACGCACCCCTTTGAATGCAATTACTGGCTTTACTGGGATTCTGCTGTTTGATGCTGATGAAATGGAAGAAGATAATGTCCATATGCTCCACCGTATAGAAGCTAATGCTGAGCGGTTGTTGGCACTCATTGATGATGTCCTTGACCTATCCAAAATCGAAGCAGGTCGTGTTGAAATGGTGAGCGAGCCGATTGAGATTTCATCACTGGTACAAGATTGGGTAAACGAGACATCAGTATTGGCAGAGAATAAACATCTACCACTCGTTGTCGAAGTTGACCCGAATTTCCCTGATATGATTTTGGGCGACTCCTCACGCTTAACTCAAATTGCGAAAAATCTACTGTCTAATGCGATTAAATTCACAGATGATGGTCAAGTCAAGTTATTAGTTACTACAAACGATAAACAATGGCAAATTGCTGTTCAAGATACAGGTGTTGGGATTCCACCACATGCCTTGAATTACATATTTGATGAGTTCCGTCAGGTCGATGGGTCTACCAAACGCGCTTATGGTGGGACAGGCTTAGGCTTGGCAATTACCCGTAATCTGATTCGCATGATGGATGGTACAATTACAGTCGAAAGCGAGATAGGCAAAGGCTCAACATTTACGGTCACATTACCCTTACTTGTTGCAGAGGCTAGCCCTGTACTCACTGCAAATTAATTTGCAGAGCTATAAATTTGGAGAGAAAAAGAATGAGTAAAGTTTCACGAGATATACTAAAAGATTGGATTGTACTCGTTGTCGAAGACGAAATTGATAACCAAGAAGTCGCAAGACGACTCCTCAAACGGTATGGTGCAATCGTTCACACTGCTGAAAACGGGCAAGAGGCTTTAAAATTGCTAGAGGAAATAACACCAACCTTCATTCTGAGTGATATATCGATGCCTGTTTTAGATGGCTGGGGATTTATTTATGAGCTACAACAAAACCGTGCAACTGCGGAAATTCCTATCTTTGCTTTGACGGCTCATGCAATGAAGGGTGATAGAGAGCGAGCGATGGCTGTGGGTTTTTATAATTACATGACAAAGCCACTTACACCAGCAACATTCATAGATGAACTACTCGCTATCTTACAAGCTATACCACAGTTTGAACACAAATTAGCATCTGTATAAAGGATAAATAATGGAAAACTGGTATTTATTGGTTGTCGAAGATGACCCTGATGGACAAGAAGTCGTAAATCGTATTTTAAAGCATCATCGAATCGCCCACGACACAGCAGGGTCTGCAGAAGAAGCATTGGAATTATTGCAACACAATAATTACTCAGCTGCGATTATTGATTTGCACTTACCCGGAAAAGATGGTTGGACATTGTTCCAAGAAATTCATGCAGAAATTGATATGCCATGTATTGCGGTCACTGCTTATCATTCAGCAGAAACAGCATACCAAGCAGTTTCCGATGGCTTTACGGCATATTTCCCTAAACCACTAGAAGCAACTTCATTTGTACGTGAATTGCAAAAAGTCTTATCTTAAGTAAAGTCGAAAATGAAAAGATACCCTATAACCTAGGTGAAATAGGTGTGTAGGGATTTTCTCTTTATTGCTAACTATACGTGACCAAGTGGGCAATTGCTAGGAAGTGGAATAAACTTGCTAGCATGACGATAATATGCCAGAGTTCATGGAAGCCAAAGTGGCGCGCGAGGTTAGGGCGTTCAAACATGAAAACCACTGCTCCAATGCTATAAGTAATGCCTCCAGCGATAATAAATGCGAGTGTGACACTATCCACCTGATTAATCCATAAGGGCGCACAAATTGCCGCAAACCATCCCACCAGCAAATAGAGTAAAGTCGATGTAAAGCTGGTTTCACAACCTTGTAAACGGCTCAATTTCCAATAGATGCCAAATAAGCAAATTCCCCAAACGACCACCAAAACGACCCACTGCCAAATGCCATCAATCAGCAAAACAGCAAAAGGGGTATATGTACCCGCTATGACCAGATAAATGGCGGCATGGTCTTGGCGACGCAAGCGCAACATAACCTCTGGCTCGGCATTGGATAAGTGCATCCGTGCACTGGCAGAAAATACGGCAATTACACTCATTCCATAAACAAGTATTACAAATAGTTGTATAGGATTATTATGGGTGACAGCGATTAGCCACATTAAACCAAAAATAGAGAAGACTGCGGCGATGAGATGTGTAATACCACTCACGGTTTCGCGTAAGTTTGTGACCATAGATAACACCCTTTTTTGAACGATACTTACCTCTAGTATATGACAAACATGATTAACTGAGAATTAATCCCATGTCAAATGTCACTAAATGTCTGTTAAAACCAAGCCTCTGAAATTATTGGGATATACTGTAAATAGAGCATATTATTGGTGTGCTTGTGAATTGATATTTTTTAATTTTATAATATTTTTAGGAGACTGTCGCATGGCATCATTTACCAAAAAGGAAGCACTTGACTATCATCGCTTAGGTCGCCCTGGTAAAATACAGGTGACTCCTACCAAGCCCCTTACCAGTCAACTCCATCTATCCCTTGCTTATTCCCCTGGGGTTGCTGAAGCAGTTCTCGAAATCGACAAAGACCCAATGACTGTTTTTGAACTGACAGCCCGTGCAAACTTGGTTGCGGTTGTTTCTAATGGGACTGCGATTTTGGGTTTAGGCGATAGAGGACCGATGGCATCCAAGCCTGTGATGGAAGGGAAAGGTGTTCTCTTTAAGAAATTTGCGGATGTTGATGTGTTTGATATTGAGATTGATGCCTCGACAGCTGAGGAAATCATTACTATTTGTAAGGCACTTGCACCGACATTTGGTGGAATTAACCTAGAAGACATCAAAGCCCCTGAATGTTTTGAAATCGAAGAACGTCTAAAAGAAGAGCTGGATATTCCTGTCTTCCACGATGATCAACACGGCACAGCGATTATATCGGGTGCGGCATTGCTGAATGCGCTAGAGGTGACAGGTAAAGACATCACCCAAATCAAGGTCGTCATTAATGGAGCTGGAGCAAGCGCAATCGCCACAGGTAAATTCTTTAAAACCTTAGGGGTAGCGAAAGAAAACCTGATGATGGTGGATTCACGCGGTGTCATCCATCATCAACGCGAAGAAGGTATGAACAAATATAAATCTGAATTTGCGATTCCGACAGATGCGCGAACATTGCATGATGCTTTACAAGGTGCGGATGTTTTAGTCGGTTTGTCGATTGCTGGCTCTGTGACCCAAGAAATGATTGTAGGCATGGCAAAAGACCCGATGCTCTTTGTTTTAGCAAATCCAACCCCCGAAATTATGCCCGAACTCATTTTGGAAGTTCGCCCTGATGCTATTATCGGGACAGGACGGAGTGATTATACCAATCAGGTCAATAATGTTTTGGGCTTCCCTTTCATCTTCCGTGGTGCATTAGATGTCTATGCAACAGGCATTAATGAAGCGATGAAGATGGCAGCATCAAAAGCACTAGCACAACTGGCTCATGAAGATGTGCCTGATAATGTTTTGACAGCTTATGGTCAGACTTCGATTAAGTTCGGTAAAGATTATTTGATTCCAAAGCCACTTGATTCACGGGTTTTATTATGGGTTGCGCCAGCCGTTGCCCAAGCCGCGATGGATTCTGGTGTGGCACGTCGGAAAATCGACATTGATGAGTATCGTCAAATCTTGATTTCACGCCAAGGTGCGAGCCGAGAAGTCCGCCAGAATATCATTAACCGCGCGAAATCTGGTGAGATGAAACGGATTGTCTTCCCAGAAGGTGAAGAACCCAAGATTATCCGTGCCGCAGCTCAAATACAGGATATGGGCATTGGTGAACCGATTTTGATGGGACGACCTGACCGTATAAAAACCATCATTGAAGACTTGGGGCTAAGTTATGAACCCGCGATGTTTGACCACTATGCGGCAGATAATGTTCAAGATTATGTCGAGATGCTGTATCAATTACGCCAACGCAAAGGGGTGACACAGCATAAAGCGCGCTCACTACTGCGTCAAAGAAACTACTACGCATCTGTAATGGTCAAAAATGGCGATGCTGATGCGATGGTCAGTGGCTTAACCTATGAATATCCAGAAGTGATTCGCCCTGCTTTGCAAGTGTTTGGAACGCGCGAAGGGGCAACCCATGCCGCAGGTGTCTATCTGATGGTGATTGATGGACGTACCTATCTATTTACAGATGCGACAGTCAATATTGACCCTGATGCCAAGACGCTATGTGAAATTGCGATTCTGGCGAATGATTTTGCCAAAACATTAGGGCTCGACCCACGTGTGGCGATGTTATCCTTCTCCAATTTTGGCGGAACACCGCATCCTGAAAGTGCAAAAGTCAGCCAAGCCGTTCAGCTTGTACGCGAGAAACGCCCTGATATCGCAGTGGATGGCGAGATGCAAGCGGATACGGCTGTCGTCATTGATATTATCGAAGACCGCTATCCATTCAGTACCGTCAAAGATGCCAATATTTTGGTCTTCCCCAATTTGTCAGCAGCGAATATCTCTTATAAGTTGCTATCGCGTCTGACCGAAGCTGAAGCCATTGGTCCGATTCTGTTGGGAATGGGTGCGCCTGTCCATGTTTTACAAGCAGGTGATGATGTCGATGATATTGTTGCTATCGCAGCCGTCGCGACAATGGATGCCAATGCGCGTTAGATAGATATTTTCTAGACTTGTGAGGGTGAAACTTGTTTTTGCCCTTGCAAGGTTTATAAGCAATAATCCATATCTATTCTATTGAGATATATTAAACATAAAAATCACCAAAAATGCCAATTTAAGTTGTGAAAGGTCATAAGAGGTTAATTAAGAGTCGTAAAGTCAAATCTTCCCTAAGTATTGTTATCACTTATGTAGGTTCTTTTCATTCTTGCTTTTCTCTGCATCCTTTGTGCCTCATATATTAAATAAAACAATCAATTGGGTAGAATTTGTTTGAACCTACTCCTCCAGTTACAACGTTTCGTGCCTGATAGCTTTAACTATGTCGCGGAGATTGTTGACTGGAATGAGACGGACAGACACCGACCCTGAACCGTATCAGTCGCTTAGACGACGTATCCATGCTGCTTTTTTTGATACTTGACATTTAATATAGTATCTCCATGTTAAGCATTTTTAAGATAACCCATTCGGCAAGATGCCAAAATATTGAAACATACCCCATATGCTAGATGCTAGGTGGATTGACGCTTTATAACAGACCTGTTATGCTTATCATACTGAGAGAAAGCG
>CAYGTY010000267.1:0-6945 GCA_964352825.1 uncultured Anaerolineaceae bacterium | reverse complement strand
CTATTAACGATCTTAGACATTGGAATTGGATTATGCCCTGGGAAATAATCTTCATATTTATAAACCGAGTCCTCAACCAGACCAGATGAAACCACATTGATGCGACATTGTGTTCTTAATTCCAGCGACACGGCTTTAACAAAGCTATGAATACCGCCGTTTACCATTGCAGCACTTGCTGTAGATGCCACGGGAAAATCGGCTAATATACCCGTAGACAGTGTGATTGAACCATTTTCATTCAAATACGCTTTACCGATTCTGACGAGATTCACTTGTCCCATCAATTTACTACGCAGACCGATGTAATAGTCATCTTCCGATAGGCTATCAAATGCGCCCCATTTCGCCTCACCAGCAATACAAACAATCGCATCAACTTGACCCGTTTTGTCAAACATAGCTTGAATCGAGCTGCTATCTGCAATATCAACTTGAACATCACCAGAGTTACGCCCAGCAATGACAAGCTCATGTTTTTTAGCTAAATGTTCACATACTTTCTTACCGATTGTGCCATTACCACCAACAACTAGAATCTTCATTTACACTCCAATGTTCAAATATCCATGATTAGGTAGTTGTAGACATTTATTAAAAGTTTTTGGCGTTACCTCTTTGAAAAAAGGTGACAAAACAAATAACAAAAATTTACAACAACAAACAACCTATTTATGATTTAAAGTATTTTATCGCTAGAATCCCATTGTCTCTGGGCGACGATATTGCAAAACACGTTGCAAGACTTTCAGCTCGTATGGATTGGAATAGAAATCAAGTTTATACCGCCATCCACTCAAGGTTTTCAGCAAGTGACGCATCGTCCCTTTGAGGCGCATATCCGTCACCGTCGGATAATAAGCATTAATCACCGTCTCGAAATCACGGATTTTACGACGAACAGGGTCTTGTGACCACGGTGTCCCTGGGTTACGGCGTAAAGATTTATCCGCCCAATCTTCACCAGCCCACTCTTCTAACGTCTCTGGGAATTTAAACCCGAGGCTTTCCGCTTCTTTTAAGAGTGTGCTATTTTCTTGCGGTGTCGGTGTATACATATATAAGATAAGTTCCGAGGCAGGATTCACTTCTTTGACCATCTTAATAAACTGAATCGTCTTCTCGATACTGGCGATAGGGTCAGGCGGTGTGCCTAATACAAATGAAAACTCTGGAACAATACCATAGCGTTGCATTCGTTCAGCAATACCTAAGGTCTTATCAATGCCTGATTTGCCCCCTTTATTCATCATTTTGAGGACTTCATCATCGCCACTTTCTGCGCCCATGAAAATCATCTTTACACCACTCTTCGATAAAATCTCAAACGACTTATCCGAGTAGCTCATCAATGTATCGGCTCGCCCAAGCCCCCACCAGTTGATATCCATACCAATCATACGCTCAGCAATTTCCACACTACGCTCTTCTTTGACAAAGAAATCCATATCATGGAATTCCATACCATCAATCTGCCACTTGTCCTTCATCATTTGCATCGTTGCAGCCACACGTTCAGGGCTTTCGGCTGACCATTGCCGACGGGCTAAGGGGACAATCGCACAAAAATTACAGGCAAAGGGGCATCCCCAACTCGTATGATGCGCTAAAACACGCTGACCGAGATAACTCTGCCCAATATAATCTTCCATATTGAGAATATGATAGGGATATTGGGGCATATTGTCCAAGGGTGCTATCGGTGCGCGAGGTGTCAACTGGATAGATCCATTTTTATAGGCTAAAGAGGGTATATCTTCATCCGCCCCGCCCTTATGAATCTTATCGACTAAACGGCGAAACCCAATTTCACCTTGCGAGATAATCACATAATCTACAAATTCGCTTTTTAAAACCGTATCATAATGATTACTAGGGAAGTAACCGCCCCAGACAATCTGTAATTCAGGACACGCTTCTTTAACAGCTTTACACACAGGAACAGCTTGGCGTAACTGGGGTCCGGGCATCACCGTTACACCCAATACCTTAGCAGATGTTGTTTGAACACGCCTAATAATCTCTTGAGCAGGCGTATCAACTAAATTTCCGTCAATGAGTTCAACTTGGTAACTATCATTTAACATCGATGCAATCGAGAGCAAAGACATAGGTAAGCGTTGTTTACCGGGGGATGTACTAATAGGATTATATAAAATTACAGTAGGTTGCATTGAATCATTTCCTCTCTTGGTTATAACGATTATAGTCCGATTGTCCTATTCTTGCGATGCAACAGACCTATGAATCCACGGAATTATACGCTTAAATGAATTAATAAATTAAATAGGCACGTTTGTTAGAATCAAGTATAATGAATACATATCTCTCATTATTAATTAGCCTTAAACCATATTTATCTATATATGAATAAATCTTAAGGTAAAAATCAGGCAAACACCGATATGATAGTAATTAGAAGAACAATAACTTGGATAGATAAACAAGTCTATCATGCAGTAAACAAAAGACTGCGGAGGATTTAATGAAGAAAAACATTTTAGTTGTTGACGATGAAATTGGTGCTTTGACACTTATAGGAATTATGTTAGAACGTGGTGGATTTAATGTCCTAAAAGCAAAAGATGCTGATTCTGCACTTGCCATGCTTGATCAAGCCATGCCCGATCTTATCATCCTTGATGTGATGATGCCGGGGATTGATGGAATTGAGCTATGCCGTATTTTAAGAGAACGTCAGGACACGAATTCTATTCCTGTTTTGATTCTATCTGCCAGAGGCGATGCCGATAGTGTTATGAGAGGGATGGAAGCTGGTGCAAACGATTATTTGCCCAAGCCTATCTTACATCATGACCTTGTTGCCAAAGTGCGTGCGATGTTAGCCCAAGCAGTTGACGGAAGTTAGTTCCTCACTTTTATTTTGGACACATCCTCCGTTTGTTACCCAGTCATAATTAAACAACATGATGCTTAATATGGTTATCATGTTGTTTTATGTCTACCCTTACCCAACACCATATAAAGCGCGATAAATATTATAGTTGCGATAAATAAACTGGACATATCCACGCGTTGAATCAATTGTAATGGTTGTCATAAATAAATCAGGGTCGCCACCAGACAAAGCGTTCCAGTCTAATGCGCGTCCTGGTCCTGCATTATATGCTGCCAATGCTGCAATTGCGTTTTGGTCGAATAAATCCAATTGTTCATCAATATAGAAAGTTCCAAACGCCACACCTGCATATGCCCTAAACAAGTCACTATGTTGATAATCAGGCCATTGGAGTTGGTCAGCTATATATTGTGCTGTCCCAGGGATAACTTGCATCAACCCCTTTTCGCCTGCACCAGCCACTGCATACGTATTAAACAGACTTTCTTGACGAATTAAAGATAACATCAACAGAGGGTCAACTTCACGTTCTTCTGCCGCAGGTTGAATCACATCAATATAATAATCAGGGAAGCGCATCCGAGCGATGAAGGGTGGCGCTTGTAACGTCCCTTGCCCTGATGCAATAATCACATCAGCTGCCGCAATAATAGATTCACGGTATGCACCAATGCCACGCAGATAAACCGCCAATTGATAACTCGCCAACGCATCACCTTCTTCACGGGCTGTATCAGACAAATCCCCAAATTCAGCAAAGGCTTCATCATATGCACCCACCGCATATAATTCACGCGCCCGAATCATACGGGGGTCTGTATTTAGCGTCTCGGATAATCGCCATAAATCACCCTCTGCTTGAATCCCAAATGTTGTTCGCATCCAAGCATCCGCTGCTTGAGCATCCGCATTCACATCAAACGCAAATTGATAACTTGCTGGCGCTTGGAAAGGTGTAATTCCCAATCGAATGTCACCAGCCCGTGCCGCATAATAGCTATCAGGTGCAGATGAAATCGCAAGGTCAAGAGCTTGGCTTGCCGCGGTCTGGTCATTTCGTTGCAATGCTAAACGCCCCACCCACAAGTAAGCCGCCGCTTGGTCATCCCCTGTTGTTAAAGATGCAATCCGAGAATAAAGGTTTTCCGCAATCGACCATTCTTGATTGGTAACAGCCCCTGATGCCGCAATAAATAACCCGTTGGTTGTCAATTCATGATTCGGGTAACTATCGGCAAGGCGCGTAAATATCTGCCGTGATAATACGGGTTCACCATTTGTCCCATATAAATAACCCGCCCGCCACAGTGCTTCTCCTGCCGCATCCGTCAGATAATTATAATTATCAGCTATCTGAAGATAAATCGAAATCGCAGATGGAATATCATCGGATAAAAAGCGTGTCCGACCGCGTTCTAATAAAGCATCACCAAATAATGGGTCTTGCGGATATTGGTCAATAATCGTCTGGAAAGCAACTGTCGCCGCATCAAAATTACCGATTTCACGATAAGCTCGACCCAGCAATAAATGTAGTTCAGCAGGTATCGCCGCAAGCTGGAAGTTGGTTGTATAGTCGTTAAACGCATTAATTGTCGCCTGATAGTCACCTGCAATAAACGCTGTCTTACCCTGTTGGAAGCTATCAATTTCTGTCCCATTGGCGATTAATAATTGCATCGCTTGGTAAGCAGTTGCTGTATCAGGATAACTTGTAAACACCGTATTCAAACGAGCTAAGCCACCTTCAACATCACCACTATCTAATAAAGTTTTGGCGGCTGTAAACGATATATTTGCCCGATAAGGTGTATTCCGCGCAAGAGACAAAATCGCATCATATTGTACAACCGCATCAGTAGGACGAGCTAAGCTGATATAAATTTGAGCCAGTTTTTCTCGTAAAACCAATAAAGGCACAATCGACCGTTTGGCATTAATCGCAAGTTCGTAATTCTGTAATGCACTATCAGTCTGACCCAGCGCAATCTGTGCATCCGCAATTCGCTCATAAGTATAACTATCTATCAAGCCAGAGCGAACTGATAAATATTGTTGAAAATCATCAATCGCTTGTTGCCATAAAGATAATCCGAGGTAAGCATCACCTCGCAAGAAATAGGCTTGTGGAGTTTGTGCGTCATTTGGAAATTGTGTAATGAGGATTGTAAACGCCTCTACCGCCTGCTGGAAGAAACCCTCGCGTAAAGTGACTTGCCCCAACTTGAATGCAGAGATAGCCCGATATTCAGGGGCAATTGCATCAGCTTGAGCAATAAGGTTCTGGTAAACCCCAATCGCATCCTCTAAATAACCATTTGTGACATAAGCATCCCCTAATTGCAACAACACTGATGGGTCAACGTCTGGAGTTGGCGGTATTGTTGGCGGTATCGGAGTCGCTGTATTACTTTGTAGCGCAACAACAGTCGCGGGTAAGGGTGTCGCTGTCACATAAATAACATTATCGGCATTTGGTGTTAAATCAGGCAAGTCAGGCGAACTTAATGTACAGGCACTAAATACCAAAGCAGATAATAAAGTTATAATTAGACGCATAAGATTCCTTGTATTTCACTACGCACAATATGGGTCATATTACGAAGGGGCTAGCCAATTGTCAACCAACGGTCAGCCTATGTTTCCGTGTCTGGCGGTACTAAATCCCCTGATAACCACGGTAAACCATACCCGACAACCAAATGTCCAGCCTCTGCTAAACACTTACCTAAAGAGTCAGTATTCTGATATGTCCACCAATAATCCGCATCAGGCAAAATATTCACGCCAAAGTCGCCCACAACCAATTGACTTAAACTTCTTGTCACATATTGGTCATGGGCTGTTTTTCTGCCTTTTGAATCATCAGAGCGTGTTAACTGCACCCGAAAGCGCGATGGCACGCCAGATGACCACATATTGTCAGTAGCCACTAAAGTTTGAAAATCGATAAAACCATACAAGCCCGTATCAAAGGTTTTGAGAAAACGATATTTCCCACCCATCCACTGCAAAGGCGTATTCTCTAGACGATAGCCTGCCGCATCAAAGGCTTGACCCACAACCGTCATCATAATGGTGCGGAAGTAATCTTGTTGGGATTGTCGTTCTTGTACCATTACCAATACCGCTTGATAAATTCAATGCCGTATTCATGAACAAGATGTTGCAGAAGATGTGCAATGTTCCACGCGTCGTCATCACCACGATGGTGTGTTCCGACAAGTTCCATGTTGGTATGCTTCATTGCGCGTGCCATGCCCATGCGCGTGCCAACATATTCACCAAACACAGTTTTAATGTTCATGTGTTTATCGCCAAAGGGATAGCTCACACCCATACGTTTACATTGTTTGCGGAACACCTTGTGGTCATAACCACCCCAGCTTGCCCATACATACTTCCGCGCATTATATTCATCCACCAGTATCTGACAAGCATCCGCATAATCAATACCCTGTTCATCAACATCCGCTTGGGTAATGGTGGTTAGCTTAGTACAAAATGGACTCACAGTTGAAGCAACAGGTTTTACAAAGATACTGCGTTTACCTGAAATCTCATCATTTTCTACATTATAGATACAGAGTCCGATTTCGATAATCTCATTGAGTTGCCCATCTGGATTGGGAGTCACATCCCAACAAGTGGCTTCAATATCAACCACAATGATTTTGTCACGTAATATTGCCATTCATAGTCCTTAACTGTTCACGAAGGGGCAAGCATACCACAAGCTTCTAAGTGTGATGAGTTCCAAATTATGCAAAGCTACAAAATTAAACAGGCATACCAGCAAGAATAGTAACAACTAATGCAATGAGTGCAGGCAATCCTTGAACCATAAAGATTCGCGGTTTGACAGTCGCACCGCCATACATCCCTGCTATAACTACGCACAATAAGAAGAAAATCTTGAATTGAAAAGCAACATCGACAGGGCTTGCGATAAGACTATAAAATAACCCCGCAGCCAGAAAACCATTATATAAACCTTGATTGGCTGCCATTGTTTTCATAATTTCGGCATGTTCACTAGCAACACCAAATGTTTTCATTGTGCTAGGTTTCGTCCACAAGAACAT
>CAYGTY010000266.1:3752-7014 GCA_964352825.1 uncultured Anaerolineaceae bacterium | reverse complement strand
TTTACCCAAATAACTGTTTTTCATAGTCTGCTGTTGCATCAATGTTAGCACGTACTAAAGTCATACAGTACTTTATGAATTCAGCATCTTCGTATATCTGTCCCTCGTCACGTCTTTCTACAATAGATTCTCTGATAATGTTAACCCATGATGGAACAAGTGTGAGTGAGTGCAAAATATCATAGCTGGCGAATCGAAAAAATTCCTCACCATGACGTGCAGGTAAGCGAACACTAAATTGATGGTCGTATAAATCCTCGTAACTGCCTGATTGACTTGAGGTCATTTCTTTATGAGTGGTAGCTTGGGGTATCAATGAATGATATGGGTTTTCTTCGCCCCCTCTTTGAGTGATATACCGAATAATCTCCATAAAGGAATAGAGAGTTGTTTCACATATTTCTAACTCTTGAAGAATATTGTCATTTTCACGGGCTGATACAAGAACCTCTAATTTGTCCAACCACGGCTGGATAGAGGATTGTAACTCCCGATAAATATGGGTCATCGGGATGGTATCAAAGTATTTTTTGAGTGTGTCATAGCCCATAATAAGCAATTTATGTATTTTCCTGCTCGTAATCCGCACCCGCATTGATCATTGCCATTAAGCGGTTCGCATTTTTATAGATGCTATGATTCAAGCGTGCCAATTTCGCAATATCAAGGTCACCCTCTGCTAGCATCGCATTAATCATCGTACTCGCGCCGTCGATAATTTGCGCATACCCAAGCCCTTCAACTTTGAGGTCTTGCATAATACGCTCTTTATCCGCTTCAGGGTAAAACTCATCGTGGAAATATTCATAGGTTTCGTCGTAGTCGCTCATTGTTTGACCCTTCCTGTAAAATGTCAAAGCGTGACCATATAGTCACCATTAAGTTTAAAAATGATGTTAATCTATCCCTAGCATATCATATGTATCTTGAGCCGACTTTATGGTTTTGGCACGATTTTATATTGCTTGTGCCAGTCATAAATATAGTAATTGCCATAAAATTTACCAATTGGGTCATATCATTCAATATCTGAGCCATAACCACGACATAACCAAGAATATTGTGTCGTAACTGTGCCATAAAAAATGATATTGTGTCATAACCGCGTCATAAAAATAGCAGTCAGG
Organism: uncultured Anaerolineaceae bacterium; assembly: GCA_964352825.1. GTDB lineage: Bacteria > Chloroflexota > Anaerolineae > Aggregatilineales > Phototrophicaceae > UBA6055. The sequence goes on along the minus strand of CAYGTY010000266.1, from coordinate 5,887 downwards.
TTAAATTATTGCCGTAACTTGACCATTCTTTCTGCCGCCTGTTCGAGTGTTTCGTCACTTTTGCAAAACGCAAAACGGATATGATTCTCAGCTAGATATTTATGTTCAGGACTGAAAAATGCCGACGGTGGAATTGTCGCGACACCAATATGCTCAATTAGATGCTTACAAAATTCGACATCGTTCCCATCAAAGACCTGTGAAAAGTCACCCATGACGAAATATGTACCTTCGGGCTGAATCGCAGACAATCCGCCAGCATCAATCACCTGCATCACAAGGTCACGCTTACGGGTATAGAGGGCTTGATATTCCTCATAATAGGAGTTACCCAATGTGAATGCATGAGCAACCGCTGCTTGGGTGGGGTGGTTGGTCGCAAACACAATAAACTGATGCGCTCGCCAAACACCTGTGATTAACTCAGGATGACCATAAACCCAGCCAATTTTCCAGCCTGTCATCCCGAAGGTTTTACCAGCACTACCAACCGTTACCGTGCGTTCAAACATGCCATCCAGCGAGGCGATTGCGATATGTTGATGTCCTTCATAAATCAGATGTTCATAGACCTCATCAGAGATAACGATGACATCGTGTTCGATGCACAGGTCTGCAATCAGTTGCAATTCTGCTCGGGAATAGACCCGCCCAGTGGGATTATTGGGAGTATTGAGGATAATCGCCCGCGTATTCTCATTGAATGCACCGCGGAGTTCTTCTTCAACAAATGTCCAATTCGGAGGGTGCATCGGGACAAATACAGGTTTTGCGCCAGCCATGATGACTCCAGGGACATAACTATCGAAATAGGGTTCGATAATGATGACTTCATCACCGATGTCAACCAGTCCCATCAGTGCGCTAAATACACCTTGTGTTGCGCCAGCAGTGACAATGACACCATTGTTTGGGTTGATGTCGAGGTCGTAGAATATGCCAGCGTGTCGTGCAATTCCCTCACGTAATCCCATGTGACCAGGACCAGGGGCATATTGATTGGCTGAACCGTTTCTGAGTGCTGTGATTCCTGCATCAATGATTTCTTGAGGACCATCAAAATCGGGTCGTCCTTGTCCTAAATTTACAGCTTGATGTTGTTGGGCAAGGGTATTGATTTCTGTAAAAATGGTTGTCCCAAATGGTGCAACACGTTGTGAAAATGAAGGCATATGGGTTTATCCTGAGCAAATATAGTTTCAATAATGCAGATACTATAACATAATCTGCTTTATCAGGCGCGTTTTATGAGTATAGAGGCAAGATCTTTTCCGCGCTCAAAATGTGGATTGCCTTCTCGTGCTTTCACAAACTCAAAATAGGTTGTTCGTTGGTCGCGTAATTTGAGTAGTGTTTTCCAACGGTCTTGATATTTAACAGGGCTATCGGTATTGTTTTTCCAGTTTTTCTTGAGCCATCCACTTATCCACTCATTCATGCCTTTGGAAAGGTATTCCTGTGCTGTATAAACGGTGATAGCTTCATCGGATTCCAGTTGTTTTAAGACCTGAATCGCACCGATTAACACCCCTTCAAGCTCAGTTGTATCAGATAAAATATCGCTCAAGTCTTGAACATCATCACCCTGTGTGATAATTGCTGACCAAGCGGTACACCTCTTTTTACTCGAATACTTAGTGGAGAGGTAAATCTTAATCGGCGTATTGACCATCATCGCTTGTTGGGTAGTTTGTGATGTTGTTGGGGCTTGAGCCAGTTTCGCTTTTTCAGCAACGGCTAACTTATCACAGCGTTCATTGTAGTGATGCCCTGCATGACCTTTCACAAACTGCCATTCAATATCATGTTGTTCTGCGATAGTAAAATAGTCTTGCCAGAGTTGCTTATTTTTACTAATTTTATAATTTTTAGTGACCGTGTTGATAACATATTTAGAGTCTGATACAACTCTGACAGTTGTAGGTTTCTTGAGTGACTTTAGCCCTTCAATGACAGCTGTGAGTTCCATACGGTTGTTGGTGGTCATTTCTTTACCACCACTCAATACAGTCTCTTTGATAACTTGCCCATTATCATCGGTTGCGACAAGGATTGTCCCCCATCCGCCTGGTTGATTATCGGCGTGGACATCACATGCGCCGTCAGTATAAATCGTAATTTGCATCAAAATTCCT
>CAYGTY010000266.1:0-3652 GCA_964352825.1 uncultured Anaerolineaceae bacterium | reverse complement strand
GGCGTGGACATCACATGCGCCGTCAGTATAAATCGTAATTTGCATCAAAATTCCTTTTTTCATTTATCTAAGCGAGTCTATCATAGTGAATGTAATGAAAAAGACTGAACATATTAATCGCATAATATTTATGTCTTATTCATGTAATATGCGTATACTGATGTTATCTAATCAGTTGAGGTTAAGCGAATGATTGATGAAGAAATTCTACAGAAAAAACGTTATGATTCATTTGTAAAAGTCATGCAGACTGTTGGAGGTGCAACTTTAACAGGGGCAGTCCCCACTCCAACTTTAGAAATTGCCAAGCAACTCGGTATATCGATTGCTGATGCGTGGATGTGTCTGGAAATTTACCGCTATTACTTTGGTGAAAGCCTATCAAAGCAATCATTTAATCAACTCTTGCAAACGACAGGCGTTATTATCCTCGGTGGCGGATTGGTTGGGTATGTGGGTATCCGTTTAGCTCAAGCGATTCTCAGCGAAATCCTTGATATCATCCCGATTGCTAATTCCATTATTACAGCCGTTGCTTTTGGTAGCTCAACATTTGTTGTCGGCTTAGCATGGATGGCAATAGTCGAACAAAATTATATCCTGCTCCATACAGAGGACTAAGCGGTTTGTATTGTAAGTTGTTTTGATGATAGCTGGCGGATAATGCCCATCAGCAAAAGTGCTAAAAGTCCGCCACCAATACTAACTAAGAGATACCCACCAAAATCGAATAAAAACCCTGAACTGAGTGTTCCCAACCCTGCACAAAATGCAACTAGCATATCGTTGAATCCTTGTACACGATTTTTCTCTTTGCCGCGTAGTGCATCTGCTAACATAGATGAGCCAGCAATATATCCAAAATTCCAACCTAAGCCGAGCAAGAACAAAGCAAACACCAAATAGGGGAGTTGGGTCGATAAAGGCGCAATAATCGCAGATGCTATGAGAGTTAATGCACCAATAATCATCATTTGCACCCGTCCATAACGATCAATCAAATAACCTGTCAATGCAGATAATCCGAACATGCCTAATGTGTGAGCAGAAATGACAAGAGATACCGCCGTATTCGCATGATTGGCTTGGTGCATATGCCAAGGTGTAATCGTCATCAAGGTCACCATCACCGTTTGGCTAATGAGCATCGCGAGAATCGCCAGTTGAACATCGGGCAAACGCAAGAGTTCCTGAAGTGTACGCCCTTCGTTAGGTTCATCACCGACTTTTTCTTTTTCATCATTATTATATTGTGTTGCGATGAGGGCAGGTTCTGGACGTAAGAATACGATTGTGATAATGATTGCAATCACATACATAATCCCTGCAATTACCCATGGACCTGTTGTTAAGCCTTGATTGAAGTTAATCACAGGCATCATATTTGTCATAAATTGGGTTTGCATAAAAACAAGTGTTTTACCCGATTCCACACCGAATAAGGTTGCGAGTTGTCCACCGGGGCCGACTAGCAGTGGACCAAGGATTGCCCCAATCGTACCAGCAAATACAATCCGCCCAATCATGCGTGCGCGTTGTTGCTCTGGGTAGAGTTCACCTGCTGCAAAGCGACTCATATCTGCACCAGCCCGTGCCACACCCATCCCAGCCGCACTGATGAGTAATAAGGGGAAGATATTTGCATAGACCGCGACTGCACCTAATATGGCACTGAGTAGACCAAAACTATAAGCAGCAGTTAAGCCCATACGTCGCCCATAGCGTCCCATGTAAATGCCAAACATATACGCCATAATCGACTGCGTAAAGGTCATCACCGTACTGGGTAAGCCCGTTGCAGTATCTGTCCCCGATAGTAAACCTGCCGCAATTGCCTGTAAGGTAAAGACAGCAATTTGTGATGCAGAAAATAAACTCTGAGTAATGAACATGGTGTAGAGTAGGCGGTTACTGGTGCGAATATCGTACATAAGGCTTGCTCCGAATAGGCGTTGACACAATGTTTGCAACGATAAACCTAAACCCGACGATACGCAAGCACGAAAACAGTTTTGATGGGATTATGATAAAATATACTCAGTGTCAATTAGGAGAAATTTACCATGCTCGAACAACAACAGATTAAAGGCATGTCATTAGCAGACTTCATGGAACAATTTGAAGAACAACCCTTTGAATTGATTGACGGGGAGATAATTCCAATGGGACCTTTAAAACATAGACATGCACAGATTACCAAAGCATTCTACGATAAATTGTTTTTGTGGACATATTTCAATCCAAATCAGGGTAAAGTATTTACAGAAGTTCCATTTGTCATGGAAGATAAATCGGATTGGGTCAAAGGCTCACGTATTCCTGATGTGATGTTTTATCAGCAGAAACGCTTAGATGAATACTATGCTACAGTTGAAGATTATGATAACAAACCCTTTATCCTCGTACCCGATATTGTTGTTGAAGTCGTCTCGCCAACTGATGCTTACTCCGATGTGAACCGTAAAGTCCGCGCATATCTGACTGATGCCGTGAAAATTATCTGGGTGGTTGACCCTGCTCTAAAAACTGTCGCTGAATATACGCAATGGCATCTTGATGCAGTGACAAAACAAGGTATTGATAGCCTATCAGGTCATGATGTTGCTGAGGGTTTCGAGTTGAAAGTTAGTGAGATTTTTGATTAAGATCATTCATCTTCTAATTCAATCCATTTACTAAAATCTGTCCAAATTATAGTTGTCTGACCTATACCAATGTTTTCGCTATAACCAAATGTTACTCCTGCCATTAGGCTATAAAAACCCGTTCTTGTTAAGCCCAGCATGATGCTTTGTATCATTTTGTGCTCAACATTAAGATCTTTACAACTGATTTCTACAAATTTATCCCAAATACCATGAGTCATTTTGCCTTTTCTACCTTCACATTCATCAGGGTAATTCAAACAATGATCTTGTTCTAAAGATGAAAGTAGCTTAAGTAAATGTAGTTCTCGAATTGATAAATCATCCAGTAATCTAATATATTCTTCAAATCTGCTAGTTGCTAGTTCTTCCATAAGAATGCTGGACTTTAGTAGCCTTGCAAAATATCTTATTTTTTTCTCTAGAAAACGTATTTATGGCTGACCTGTAAATTAGGAATACTGAGTGAACAAATGGTTCTGTCGTTAAAATATCTTCAGGAATCGCTTGATAATTAGCATTTAGTTCATCCAACAAAGCTATAAGGCGTTCATAATAAATCTGATCTACTTTATGTTCAAGAATAACTTGCCCTCCTGCAACTATGATTCCAACAGCAGGAATATTGGACAAAGTTGATAATACAGCTTTTGGAAGAGGGTTGTCTTTATACCGCTTAGCAAGTGAGTTATTGAAATTATCTAGTTCACTATTTTTATTAGCCATATTTGCCCTTATATAAACAAGACGAGAAAATAATACTATAATCTCGCCTTGTCAATTTAATTCTATTGTTTTACTTACAATTTATTCCGCGAGGAAGTTCCGCAGAACGGTGTGTAAGATACCACCATTGCGATAGTATTCGACTTCGACAGGAGAGTCGAGGCGAACACTGACATCAAAGGTTGTAACTTTGCCATCTGCATCGGTTGCAGTGATGGTCAATGTATCGAGTGGTTTAACATCATCAGTGACAGGAATATCGAATGTTTCTTGTCCTGTTA
>CAYGTY010000265.1:0-7027 GCA_964352825.1 uncultured Anaerolineaceae bacterium | reverse complement strand
GATATGGCACAAAAAAGATTTCCCATTGCCATACGCCATAAAACATAAAATTAGCTCAAACCCTTGCCATATCAACGACACAAAATGGCACAACCTGTCATAACCCTGTCACAAAACAAGCCATCGTGCCATAACTGTGCCATAAAAATCAAGATTTTAATCATCTGCCATACGGACAATACGAGGCATAAACTCCCCCACAATGTCCACTAAGTCAGACTGAGCTCCCATCACATCATGGATAGATTTATACGCATGAGGGGTTTCATCCAGTCCACCACCAATTAGCTCAATATGATGAGGCTTCAGATACGCCAACTGCTCCTCACGAGAGAACGCTTTCTTAGCAGCAGTACGGCTCATCTTACGCCCTGCCCCATGCGAAGCACTGTTGATACTTTCGGTATTCCCTTTCCCCTGTACAACAAACCCAGGGTCGCCCATACTACCAGGTATAATCCCTAGTACACCCTTTCCAGCAGGAGTTGCCCCTTTACGATGGACTATCAGTTCTCTACCATCGACTTGTTCTTTCCATGCGAAGTTATGGTGATTCTCAGCTGAACCCAATACATCAAACCCAGTCGCATCAGCAAGGCGTTGATGAATCACTTCATGATTCGCAGCAGCAAATCTACCTGCCAAGTTCATTGCAAGCCAATATTCTTGACCCGCTTCACTCTCAATGTCTAACCATGCAAGATGCTTAACATCCTTTGGCATATGTGGATGTAGATGCATCGCCAATTTACTATAGTGATTCGCAATCTTATAGCCGACACCGCGCGACCCACTATGGGACAGCAATGCTAGATATGTACCAGCCTGAGTGATACCCAATGCTGGGTTCGGTTTATCAATTTTGAATGTTCCCCATTCGACAAAGTGATTACCCCCACCGCTTGACCCCAGTTGTTGGACAGCTTTACTTTTAAGTCCACGCAATAGAGCAAAAGCAGTCCAACCTTCATCATCAAGCACAGCGTGTTGCGAAAGATCATCATTTTCAAATTGTGCACCAATACCAAAACGTGTCTGATTGACGAGAGTATCTTTCAATAGTTCGTTATGAGATTCAAGAACCTGCTCATCAACAGCAAAAATTGTGATTCGCATTCGGCACGCAATATCAACACCAACAGCATATGGAATGATTGCATTTTCAGTCGCCAGCACACCACCAATCGGCAAACCATACCCAAGATGGGCATCTGGCATCAATGCACCTTTACGTGAAACGGCTAATGTCGCTGCCGAACGCATTTGAGCAATACTGGCTTTATCAATCGCATCACGTCCCCATATTTGATAGGGAACAGGGTCTTGCGTAGGAGATGGCAGACTTGAACTTTCAACGAACTGTAAAGCACCCTTGATGCCCCGTTTCTTCAAAACAGACCATGCCTCGCGCTTAATTTGTTTAGGAACGTAATTCCCGTCTAGTGCTTGTTGAAGTTTTTTTGCATCCTTTGCCAGAATGTCTGCCATTATGACCTCTTATTTCAGTTGATATATATAAAATAAATTACATCTCAACCATATCATTTTAGTTATTTTGTGTCAATAAGGGTCATATAGGTTCAATTAAGTTAAAAGGTGTAAATCCCTACTTTCGTAACTCACGCAGAATAACTGCTCCATCAAGTGTCGGAATAGGCAAAATAGTAATTGAAAAAAGTAGTAAATTGATAAAAACAAAAAATGCTAAATAATGATTTGTGGCGCTTGAATACATTGCTAGAACGATTAAGCCAACAATAAGGTTGATTACTGGACCGCCGATTGACCGCCCGATATGAACACGGCTTGGTAGCTCATCTGTATCCGCATAATACGCTGTATTGACGGTTGCTGATAGTTGAATATAAGTAACAGGTGCACCCACCATCCGACTGCTAATAATATGCCCAAAAGTATGAAGATAAGTTGCCAGAACAATTAAAATTCCGTAGATAACCCCTGCAACTATCTTAGCCACAAGGTCTTCAAGCGGTGCGGCAACCAAAGCCATCACAATACCGAAGATAATATATAAAGGAATACCTAGCCAAAATAGCTTTGTACCTTTAAACGGCGTTCCGAAAACTGTAAACACATCACGTAATTCACTTTGTTCCGTCTTATCTATTACAAGAATGGTCATGTATCGATCTCCCTTATCTAGGTTGTGCTATTTATAACATGAAATACCATTGGCATAAAATTAATCAAACAGAACTATTTAATTTATGATATTGCTGATTAGCAATCGCGAGCATCACAGTTAGGAAAGCGAGAAAAATCGGGACAATTGCAAAGGCATTAAATATACCGACAAGGTCTGCTGTTGAACCCAATACCTGAGGAATAATCAAAATCGCAAGTCCTGCACTTAAAGATATACGAGAGCTAGCAAGGTCACTGGCATGTCGCCCAACACGTGAGGCAATCGATAATCCTAAAGGGAATAGATTAGCAATTCCCAGCCCAATAATAAATAAGCCGACAATATTAATCAGTTCTACCTGCCCTACCCAAAACATGGGAAAACCGATGCCAATGAAGCCAATCGCCACCCACAATAAATTTTGTGGAGAATAACGATAGGTCAAGCGACTACCCAAAAAACGTCCTATAATCATCGCAACCAAGAATACACTGGTAATTGTTGCCGCCTGTTCAGTGGGTAAACCAATCACTTTATCCAGAAAATCCGCACTCCAAAACAAAACACACCATTCCATCGCAACACATAAAAATATCACAACCCAATACAGCCAAAATAAACGCGGTAATCCCCTTTTAGTCTCATCATCAGCATTGGCATTCTGTACAATTGGAAGTTGAACGTGACGATTGAGTGCAAATATAGAAACCCATAATATAAAGCCAGCAAATATCGCTAAACGCCAAGTTAAATCCGTCGTTGCACCAAAACCAATAACAACAGGCGATATAGCGGCAAATATACTCGCAATGATATTAGATTCCGTTAAGGCGATGGCACTGTTTTCTAAATGTGCATCTGCCAGAGTCGATTGAATCAATACAAGCAGATATGTCCCTAACCAGCCCATCAAAAACGCACCCAAAATTGTTAGCGTGACAACCTGTGCCAGACAGAGCAATGCTCCACCTATACACATTCCTAGACCACCTGCCCAAAATAAAGCTCGTCGTCCAACACGTTCAGCAAACCTTGCGCCTGTAACCCCTGCAATGACCATCCCCAGCGCAAACCCAGTGATGTGGAAACCTGTAACAGTATAATTTAGAGATAAATCCTGACGCACAAAGGGCATAATCGGACCCAGTGAGGTCTGCATATAAGCATAGAATCCAAGCAAAATATAAGCCGATAATGTAAATTGATTACGCGCAAACGAGTTTGTCATTGTAGAGTATATGTGTCCTGTGCTTGTAGATTCTTTGAGTTTTCATTATGATATATGAAATATTATATTTTGTTAGCCTCTGGGGAGACGTATGACACAAAAGTATTCACCGATTGCACAATCAATACGTGACCAACTCAAAAAATCTACGAGTGATATTATCTTTGAAGCATTGCGTGAATCCATTCTCATGGGCGAATTGCCACCGGGGACACAGTTGATTGAGAAGACCCTTGCTGAACAATTTGGAGTCAGTAAAACACCTGTCAGAGAAGCCTTACATCACCTCAGTCATATTGGTTTAACAGACATTGAGACTGCAAAGGGCGCGACTGTCCATATTCTCACTTACGATGAAATCAAGGATATTTGGGAGATGCGCCAATATCTTGAACCGCTTGCACTTGAACTGAGTATTCCACATCTGGTTGAGGAAGAAATTAGCCGTTTACGTCAAATTTTGAAGGACGCTCGTACAGCACTTGATGAAGGACGTATGAAGGACTTGGCTCAACTCAATACAGAATTCCATGAGTTGCTCTATAGTAAAGCCGACAATCATCTATTGGTTCAATGGCTTGATAGCTTGAGTGACCGTCGTCGCTTAGTCTCGATGCACATTTGGGATATTGAAAATAATAGTGATGCAGAGTGGAAAGAACATTATGCAATTTTAGAAGCTGTTGAAGCCCGCGATATTGACACAGCATCACAAGCTCTCAAAACCCATATCGGCAATTTCACAAAACAGGTTCTCGCTCATATTAAAGATAACGAGGCAGAGTAGCTATACAATTGTAAAACGTTGGGATATTCTAAGCTAAGGTGAAATAGTAAAGGCGATCATCAGACCGCCTTATGAAACGTTTTTTAATGAAAGCAACGTTTCTTTGGGTAGTATAACCTATCCTACCTTAATATGTACATAATATTATACGTCTGGCTCATCTTCTCCCATTAAATCAGAGTAAGCATGTTGGAAAGCTGATTCAGTATTCAATCCCAGCGCATCGTTAAATTTATTCCAAGCTGAACATAATGCAAACCGCATCGTCATATCAACTATTTGACGATCGTCAAAATACTTATGTAGCGATTGGAACATTTCCCTGCCAATTTTATAGGGTTCTTCTGTCATTTGTACGGCATATTGAATGACAATCCATTCCTCATCTGACCAAAGTTCACGTTTAATATTCCAGCTTTGGTTATCAATACACGCCAGTTGTTCATGCGATAATCCCGAAGCATAGGCGAGTGGTGTATGGTGTTGAATACAATACTCGCAAGCATTGATACGTGAGGTGACTAATATACCCAGTTCCATATATTTACGATCTACGGACTGTGTTTCGGCAAAGGCTTCATACACTTGAATCAAAGATTTTAGCAAAGCAGGATTATGGGCAAGCGCACGTACTTGGTTTCCGAATAAAGTTGGTCCGGGTAAGTTACCATCTTGCATAGCAGAGTCTGCATTTGCATATATATCAGAAAGTTCTTCAGGTGCAGATTCGGGTGGAATCAGATAAATACTATCATCGTTCATCAGCCATTTTCTCCTCTAATTATGCAAATGATTAACTTTGTGGCAATGTAAAGCTAAAGGTTGTGCCTTTCCCCTTCTCACTTGTCGCCCAAATCCGCCCACCGTGTGCCTCAATAAAACCACGAGCAATCGCCAAGCCAAGCCCTGTACCGCGTACACCATCATCACCTTGAGTGCGTGACCGTTCACCACGATAGAAACTCTCAAAAAGTCGGGGCAGTACATCTTCAGAAATATATGAGCCACTATTATGTATATCAATCCGTATCGCTTTATCAGATGGATAGGCGCGTAAAGTTACACATTCGTCTTCAGGTGTATATTTAATCGCATTATCCACTAAATTCGATAATACACGCTGAACTTTGTCAGGTGCCATCTGTATCATATCAACATGATCAGCCACTTCACCTTTCAAGTCTATATGATGCTGTTCGGCTTTAGGCATCATGCTCCCGATGGTATCAGAAATTAGGTCGCGGATAGATGCTTTCTGAAAATCCAGTTTTAGATGACCAACATCGAGTTGTGCCAACTCAAATAAATCATCAATGAGGTGGCTAAGGTGTTCAATCTCTGCACGGCTATTATCCATATAGCGATGAATCGTCTCGTCATCTTGTACAACACCATCGAGAATCGCTTCGATCATCAAACGCATTGATGTGAGTGGAGTCCTTAAATCATGAGACACCCACGCAATTAAATCACGACGCGTTTGCTCAAGTTGGCGTTTTTGTTCATCAACTTCTTGTAAATTTTGTGCCATATCGTTGAAGGTTGTTGCAAGCTGGGCAATTTCATCATTACCCGATATTTTCAAACGCGTCGAGAAATCTCCATGCGCCAAATCATTAGTTGCATCAGTCAGTTTACATAGACGATCGGTCATTGTTTTAGATGTAAAGAAGCCAATTGTCACAGCAGTTAATCCAGCAAAGATAAGTAATGCTGAGGTCAGCGACAGATAGTGAGCCTCGATAAAGGTAAAGCGTGCAATGACCCAAACATTAAGGAAAATCATCAACACGGTTAAGGCAATCACTGTCCAAATTGCCCAACGCAAACTACTAAATAACTCCAGAATCCCAAACCGATAAACGCCATAGGATAACAAGGAGGTCAATATACCTGTAAAGGTCATAAAGGTCACTAAAGTCTGAATCTCATTTTCTGGCATCTGAAACATAATCGTCCCAATTATCAATGTTCCGATAATTGGTAAGGTCAGTGTGATAAGGAAAATCAGAAACGGATTGTCCGATAAGGTTTTATTCACCTGTATCATAGAATCTACTTTCTAAATTGAAGGGGCTTCAAACTTATAGCCAACACCCCATACGGTCTGAATATAGGTCGGTTTACTTGGGTCAGTTTCAATTTTTTCACGTAATCGGCGGACATGAACAGTCACCGTACTCTCATCACCATAAAATTCATACCCCCATACATGGTCTAAGAGTTGTTGACGAGTGAATACCTGACGCGGATGGCGCACAAGAAACCAAAGTAAATCAAATTCTTTTGCGGTCAATGTGACGGGGCTTTTATTTACACTGACAGAGCGACTACGCGGGTCGAGGTGCAATTTATCAAATTCGACGGGTGTCTCGTTATCGGTTGTACTTGTGGCGCTTCGCCGTAAAACAGCTTTGACCCGTGCCACTAATTCACGCGGGCTAAAGGGTTTGACGACATAATCATCTGCGCCGACTTCAAAACCTGCAACACGGTCAACTTCATTGGTTCTGGCTGTGAGCAAAATAATCGGAATCTCACCTTCTATACTTAAAGGCGTATATTCAGCTGGATTACGTAATTTACGCGTAATGGAAAACCCATCTACACCTGGTAACATGACATCAAGGACAATTAAATCAGGGGTAGAAGTTTGTAATAATGACAGTGCTTCAGGACCTGTCTCTGCTTCTGTAACAGCAAAACCTTCTAACTCAAGGTAGCGACGGACAACTTCTCGGATAGTACGCTCATCATCAACGACGAGGATTGTTTGTTGTTTGGACATCTTTTATCTATCATTCTATTTCGCTAAGATTATTAAACTATTGTATCGTACAATCCAAATCTGAAGAAACCATAAACA
>CAYGTY010000264.1:0-7383 GCA_964352825.1 uncultured Anaerolineaceae bacterium | reverse complement strand
TCGTATTTTATCATCATCACATCAATACTTACAAAACCTCAAGTTATTTTGCAATTAGTCGGTGATACAATAATTTTAACTCTAACAATGGAGAAATGTTAAACATGAGATTTTCAGCGCAACAACTTGTAGACAATATTATTGATGATACAAATACAATCGATGCAGAATTAGCCTATATGAATCTGCTAGATGAGGGAGAAGCAGTCATTGGGATGTTAATGGAGGCTTTAGCTTTAGAGACTCATAATCAACATCACTTACTGGCATCAATATTATGTGATATTTTAGTTGAGCTTGATGATGAGGATGCTTTAACACTTCTCAATGAGCTTATATATTCCCCTAAACACGAGATATTTACACCAGCCGCTCATGCTATAGCACGGATGAAATCGCATACTATCAACTGTGTCCTTATCAAGTTACTGGAACACCCTGCCCCACAAGTTCGCCGAATTGTCGTTTGGCAATTAGGTCGTAATCGAGCAACTGAAGCTATTAATGTTCTGATTCAACATCTTAATGAAATCGATGTAGAAACCTTACGTGGAATTATCTGGTCACTTGGACATATTGGCGATTATCGAGCAAGTGAGTATATTGAGCCATTTACTCAACACTGGTCAAGTGATATATCGTTTATGGCGAAGGAAGCTATACTTCGGATTAAAGACAAAACAACAAAGCCAACTATCTAGTTTTATCCTCAACAACACGCTTATTTACCGACTACAATCTTTGTATATTGATATTTTTACAATTTTTTACATTAAGTAAATGTTAAATATGTTAAAATAAGGATATTAAAAGATTAAATAAAAGGTAAATAACATGATTACTCATCATGATAAAATGAAAGTTATTACAAGAATTTGTTCAGGCATTGGTATATTCCTAACACTCCAAGCAACCATTTATTTTGTTGCAATTCTACTTGGTTAAATCTTCTACGAGCTATAATCTAGCCTCAATACTTAATGAGGCTTTCAAATTCTTATATCCTCATTTTTTGTATCTAGCACAATACAACCTACCCGTGTTGGGTGGTCAATAACATATTTAGTCGCTGGAATATGGCGAAGTAACCAGAGTACATAAATATCCCCTACCGCACCAGCAGTTAATATTCCACCTAAGATGGCTATATATCCATTACCGATAAGTGTTGCAGTGGCAACTGGAATTATACCTAAGGTAATACAAGGTAAAATCGCCCCAAAGCGGTAGGCGCGAATACTCATAGGCTTGGTTGCATGACAATATGGACTTAGTGTTTTCCACATAAGACCAATTTTAAAATCACGAAATGTCAATCCACCTGCATACTTCCAGCCAATTGCATGAATGAATTCATGTGCGACCACTAACAACAGTGCAGGCAAAATGATATTAGGGTTTAAGAATTCAGTCCATAAAGCATCCCCACCCCAGATTAAGTTAAAGGGAATTAATGGAATAGTGAAGAAAAGAACCGTCATCCAAACTGCGTGAAGTAGAACTCTTATAAATGAAACACTTAAATCTTGCCCTTGATAGGAATTCATATTCATTATACCCTGAACTCTATTACATAGAAATTCGATGTATAAATAGAATACCGTATTTTATATAAAATGTCACGATCTATCTAAAGAAATTCAATTATTAGGGAGTAGTTTTTGACTCATCGACTGAATGAAGGACTTTATACCTGTAATCGAATCCATCGTCCACTGCACAGATTCAACTGGCAAAAAGTAAGTATAAAACGAATATATTCTGCGTTGCAGAGCAAAAGGGGGATATAAGTGAATGGATTCTTGGAATGCTTGACGCGCCTCAGCCCGTTTGCCATCGCGCCAAATAGCTAATGCAAACATATGATAACGAGCCGCTTCGATACGGTTAAAATCATCAGGCGACATACAACGTTCCCAACCGTAGTCACGGGCATTTTGAATTGTTTTCAATCGACCCAAAGCCCCATAATACACATCATCCGACATCATATCATCGTGCATTCGTCGTAAAACAAGTTGCTCGTTGATGCCATAAAATTTATATTTGGAGGATAGGCGCAGGAACAAATCCCAATCTTCGGCACTACGGTATTCAGGGTCATCAGCAAACCCACCGACATCATCAATCACCGATTTACGCAACATTGTGGAGCTAATCAGAATATGGTTGCCTGTTAATTTGAGTAAATTACAAAATAAATCACCACTAAATTGAGGGAAAGGAGTCGTTTCGACAGGGGTCTTGCCGTCTGATGCAACAAATTGATAGTAAGTATGAATAACTGATACGTCAGGGTGTGCTTGAAAGTAAGCAACACAAGTTTCTATTTTGTGTGAGACGAGTTGGTCATCCGCATCGCAGAAATGTATAAATTCACCTTTTGCCGCATCAATACCCGTATTACGTGCAATCCCTGGTCCTTGATTGTCTTGATAGATATAACGAATCTGCCCCCCATAACGATTACGCAAATATATTTCCGTATCATCGGTACTACCATCATCAACAACAATAATCTCACAATTAGGATATGTTTGTGCGAGGCAACTATCAATTGCAAAACTCACATAATGTTTACGGTTATAAGTTGGAATGATAATGCTGACTAAGGGTAAGGTTTCCATAAATGCTCAATTTACCTATTCTATACATCCATCTATTGTATCATGCTGGATAGGATGATTACCCTGGTGTAATTGTAAATGAACCCGCAATCGTTCCTGCAACCCAACCGACAATGTTATTGGCTGTTTGAACTTTCCACCAGCGAAAGCCTTCATTATCATATGGTCCAGCAATCGCCGCGATATAATCCCCTTGTACAAGACCACCCAAAATTAAGCTACCTGTTGAAGGGTCTTGACGAATATTTAAGTTCGTTGTAATCACGCGCAACTGTTGCCCTGGTAGGAATTCAGTTCCTGCAACAATCCCTTGTGGTAGAGGCGACGCGCCGACACCCCCACTACCAAATGTCGGGTTATTCGCAAGGTCGGTTGTATCAGAAATTGTTCCACCATCGACTCGGACTGTATATTGTCGTCCCTGTACAGACACAACCACTGCGCTTCGGTCAGGATACCAACGAACATCTTCAGGCGCAGTTGCTCCAATCGATGCGGATAAAGCATTACCGCTACTATCATAGAGAGCAACAGGTCCACCATCAAAAGGTGACCCAGGGCGACCTAAAGCAACAATCTGACCATTCGGACGTTGGACTGCATTTTGTACCCATAAACCCACAGCCGATGCGTCAAAAATAACCTGTTCCCCTGTTAAGGCACTATTCGTAAAGCCGATAATCACACGACCATCAGGACGGCGACCACTCACAATAATCCGCTGTCCATCATTAAGCCAATAGCCATAATCATAGCGCACAAAATTAGGAGCTTGCTGTGAATAATTAGAATCACGAATGGCTTGAACAATCGCCAAAGCACTGCGATTTTCTTCTGGTAAACGCACCGTCAGCAACATACTATAATTTCCGGGAACAGGTGACCATTCAACAGCAACCGTCTTCCAGAAATTAGCATTACTCCGATTAACAAAGTTACAAGGCGTATATCCAGGTTCAACACAATCTCGAATAACTTGATATGTCGGGTCGGTTTGGCTTGCTATTTCTGATTGCCAGAACCATACACCAGCATTACCGTTATCAAGCCCAGGAGGAGGGTCAATGCGGAAGGATAAACGCTGTCCATCAGCAGACCAATCCAATTCAAGAACACGATTTTTGTTATTCAGCGACCCATTTGTCGTAAATCCATCAAAGAAGGGAGCATAGGTCATGACACCTTCACCTGACACACCAATCGGCTTATACAGCAACATGCCATTTGGGTCGGTTCGCATGAAGCTACTAGGGTCAACTGGATTCGGTGCAAATAGAGATACACCACCACTTAACTGGATGCCATTAAAGTTGAAAATTTGACCTAATCCCACATTATATTGATATGCTCCTGCCCCAATTGTACTGAAGTCTGATTGGTTCGCTGATGGAGGTGCAATCGGTGAAACCAACAAATCAACATTTACCGCAACTGTGGGTTGGAACAGTGTCGGTTCAGGAGTGAAGGTCACTGTCGGCGCACCCAATTGGGGTTGTGGAGTTGATGGTATCGGTGAATTGAGTAGTATCGGACCGGGGGTCACTGTAATCAATGTCGGTGTCACATCGAGCGTTGGCGGAATAATCGTATTAGTCTGCGTTGGTTGAAGGACAGGTGTCCATGTGGGCGGAATCGTTGGGACAATCGGTGCATTTTGTGTACCGAGTAATTCCGAAATTTCCGTCTCATTAAATGTTGGTATCGGTGTAAATGTTGGCGGTAAGGTATTTGTAGCTGTCGGTGTATTCGATGGTGTAAGCGTAGAAGTCTCAGTAATTGTCGGTAAAGGCGTATTGGTTGATGTTGCAGTCGGCGTAGGTGTCAAGGTAAAGGTTGCCGTCGCCGTTGCTGTTGGTGTATTAGTCAGAATGGTTGTAGGTGTCGGCAAAGGTGTATTGGTCAGTGTTGGCGTACTGGTGGGGATAGGCGTAAACGTTAAAGTAAATGTTGCGGTAGCCGTGGGCGTATTGGTCAAAGTCGGCGTAATAGTTGGTGTCGGCGTGTTACTCGGTGTTGATGAAGGGGTTTGTGTCCCTGTCGGTGTATCTGATGGTGTAAATGTTAATGTCGGTGTTGATGTCGGGGTATCTGTCGCTGTCGGGCTAGGTGTCGTCGTTGCTGTATTTGTTGGCGTTGGTGTAAAGGTTGATGTTGGTGTCGGTGTATCGGTTGGCGTGTTTGTTGGTGGTGGTGTTCCAGTAAATGTCTGAGTCGGTGATAGTGTAATAGTTGGTGTATCAGTTGGTGGTGGTTCAGTTGGTTCAGGTGATAAAGTTGGTGTATTTGTTAAATCGATAATAGCTGTTGGAGAAGGCACTTGAGCAATATCAGTTTCCACAGGTGTCGGAGAACTCGTTGGAGCGACTGTCGGTGTGACTTGTGGCAAACTTGTCCCACATGCACCAACCAATATTGCTACAATCATAAAAACTAATATCCGACGATATGCCACAATTACAGCTCCAAACGGTACACTCAACCCATATATCTCTATTATAACCAAGAGTATAACATTCGACAGAACCTAAAGGTCACGTTTACCCTACGTTATACAAATACAATGCCTTGAAGAGGGTTAAAATCGGAGAAGGGCAAGAATTGCTCCCTGCCCTATATCGTGCTTAACTAGAAAGAATATCTTCTATTTCATCTTCCACTTGGTTTTCATTTAAGATGCCATACCATCGTTGAACCACATTGCCTTCAGGGTCAACCAGTACATACTGTGTTCTAGCAGTAATATTCAGAGCTTCACGTTGTGCATCAAGTGCCATATCATCCCAATCTAGGGTAATAAAATCAACGCGTCCATCAAATGTATCTTCTAACCCACTCACGGTAGGTACATTACGTCGTCAGGACGTTCACCATGACGCATATGAGTTATAAAATAGGAAGTTGCCAACTCTGGCTTGAGTTTGGCGTTCCTCAATTTCGGATTGTGTCATTTGCTTGGGAGTAGCAGATGGTTCAGTCATGCGCTCAACACGTGTCGAAGGGGACACATCAGAGGGCGTACACGCGCTAAAAACCAACAAGCCACTTACCAACAATAAGACAAATTTGAGTAAGGTTCGCATATTGTCTTTCCAGTATATAAATAATAATTTGTATTATACGTCCAATTGCTAACAATTTGATGAACAATAATTTAAAATCAAGCTGAGAAATAATCATGAAAGGGAATTTCATGCAAAAGATAACTGACAATGTGTATGGTATCCTGACGAAATTCAGGTTAATGAATCAATATATTATCGTAAATGGGTCAGATTTAACTGTTATCGATATGATGATTGGGGCGGGTGATGTCGATAATCTTGAAAAAGAGCTTAAGACACAGGGATGGTCATTAGACCAAGTCAAGCATTTACTCATTACCCATGCACATCCTGACCATATTGGTGGACTTCCAACATTTCAAGAGCGATCAAATGCAACAACTTATGCTCATCGTATTGATGCACAAATCATACGTGGAGAAGCGGATGGTGTCCTCGCCAATCCTGATGAATTAAGTTGGTTCAATCGTTTTATATACACGATGGCAAAAGGGAATACACAACCTGAACCTGCACGTGTGGATATCGATTTAGGGGATGGTGATGAACTAACCCAGATTATCGAAGGTTTACAAGTGATTCATCTTCCGGGACATAGTCATGGACAAGTTGGCTACTATCTTAAACAAGATAAATTGCTGATTGGTGGAGATGTGATGATGCGTTTTGGTGGGTCGTTGCGGATGCCTTTACTCGCTGTCTCGCCAGATTGGACTGCGGTTAAACAATCCATCCAGCGAGTCGCACAACTTGATGTAGACATATTATGTTTAGGACATGGTAAACCACTTTATCAAGCAAATCCCGTTATTCACAAATTTGCTGATAAAATAGCCACCTAATCTAAGTCAGGTGCATTCGTCAAGTTATAAATTTCCAAACGGTTCAACACATCATCTTGTATTGTCTGTAATGCATTATTGACACTATCACTACCAAATATCAACTCGTCCAAGCCAAGGCTTAATGCTTGACGAATTTCTTCACCTTCACCGAATACAGCAAAGAGTGTTGCACTATCGGCAGTCGAGTCCACTAGAGCAGTAAAAACATTAATTTGTTCAGGATGAGATTCTGCCCAATCGCTGTCTAACAACATGTCATAAGCTGTTAAAGACAGTGGCAATGAGCCTGTAGCTTGATGCCATTCCATATTATTTTCGGGATTTGTCAAAAATAGGCTAAAGGCAAGCGCAAATTCGGCGACTTCGGGTTCAACATCCGAGACAATCCAGAGGTTTTCAGTATCTAAACGTGCGCCTGACCAACCAAAGTCAACATTGCTAATTAAGACTTTTCCTTCAAAGGGAATATCAAGTGATAAAGCAGCTATATTATCAGCAAATAAAATCGGAACACGCCCCGAATTAAATGCTTCAATCGCTGTTTCTATAGTTGCACCTGACTCATATGCAACATAACCCCAATCAACCATATTACGCATGAAATTAGCGGTACTCATCGCGCCTTCTGATACAAGATTAAATTCTGTCGCGCGAATATCTCTCCCATTAGACGCATCTGTCAGAGGTACATTTTGTTGTGATAGCCATTGTTCAAATAGCCACGCTGTCCCCTGCCATGTCACACAACCATCAATCAAACCCTCTTCAATTGACTGTATCAACTCATCACAAATTAATTCCAAGGTTGTCCAATCTTCAGGAGCAAAAACATAACTAGACTCTAATTCA
>CAYGTY010000263.1:0-7439 GCA_964352825.1 uncultured Anaerolineaceae bacterium | reverse complement strand
CATTGTCGCAAATTTCAGGATTTATGCCAACTTTTATCAGGATAAGCTAAGAAAACCAGCTTGATTGTTAATAGCTATAGGAGCTTTAATGATCAAAGTATGAGGTTAATTACCACTTGATGAAGTCATATTTACGAATATAACGATCATCCAGTTTGCCCCTCAATATCTTGATTGTTTCATCATAATTATAATGCTGGAAAGGTGACATCGTATAAATAGCTTTAAATCTAAAGATAGTATAGAATCCCGCCAAGATTCGCGTTCTAGGGAACTGCTTTGACCCCAAGATAATGTGTTTATCTAAGTAGAATCCTCTTTCCCACATAAAATCAATATCGTCCCATCGCACAAATGTAGACCGCCCCCACTGTACTACGAGGATTCCGCTCCTCAGAATATGAACAGTCAGTGGGGCATTTTGTAATCCAATAAAAAGTAAAGCTAACCACATACTACCAAACCATAATGGAAAAAGTTGAGGTGATGTGGATGAGTTAAGTGAAAGTATAAACATCAATAAAAGGTAGAAAGACAATGATGCAAGAAAGATTATTGAGAGAGTATGAAGCACTTTCCAAATAAGCCGTGGTTTACAGGTTAGTATCGGATCGTATCTATCATTCATAAAAATTCCTCATTAAACATATAATCAAGTATCATTCGATTATAGAGTCTCAAATCCCCCAATAATTAGGGGACTGATAAAGTTTAATTAAGGTTATTTCTACCCACTGTTAAAATATGATGTATAGGTGGCTCTTAATAATTTTGATAACTTGGCACAATAACAATCAATGGCACAACCGCAAATTGCGATAAACCTGCGACATACATCACAGAAGCCGAAATATCACTCGTCTGTACCATCGTTGCCCGACGCTCTACACTCACGGGTTCAGGGCGTTTATCCAAAATCGGTGTATCGACTTCCCCAGGGCAAATAGCCGTAGCCCGTATCCCGTTTCCCCATTCTTCTTGATTGATATTATTTGTGAGGGAAACCATCCCATGCTTAGAAGCAGAGTATGCCGCTCCCGCCATTTTGCCAGCACGAATTCCCGCCATCGATGAAATATTGATAATCAGACCAACTTCTTGTTCTCGCATCGTCGGTAACACAGCCCTTACCATATTGAACGTTCCCGTCAAATTGATATTGATGACGCGATCCCAGTCTTCAGGCTCAATATCCCCGACCCCACGCTTGACTGTATTGATGCCCGCATTATTCACCAAAATATCGACACGCCCCAACTCACCAATCACCTCAGCCACAATCCGATTAACAGCCTCGCGGTCAGCCACGTCACAAGAATAGAGCCGAATACGCTCTTGTGGTAAATCATTCGAGACCTCTTGTAACTTTTCAAGTCGTCGTCCCATAAAAACCACAGTTGCGCCAGCCTCAACAAAATCACGGGCAATCGTCTCCCCCATACCACTACCTGCACCTGTAACAATCACAACCTTATCTTGAAATGATCCCATAATTCCCTCTCCAAACATAAAAATATATGCTGAAAGTATAACCCTAAACAGTCACATTGCGTATTTGTCACAATACCTATCGCCACAATTTGGAAAATTCAACGTGACCATATAATCACCCCACAAACCTAAATTGGGTTTATCCTTTAACTATTAAGTAATTGGTCGAAATAAATAGAAGCTCTGTAGTGTCATCAACCGTTTGTGGACTATTATCATTACAACTCTGAAATTGGCACAAAAAATAAACACCTGTGCAAATGCCAAACAAGTCATAAAATCATCACAAACAACGAGTTTCATTGACTTAGAGCATCCGCACAAATCACAAAAACATTGGCACAATTTGCGCGGATACATTTAACAGGGAGATGCTTATGGAATTTACACATGTCCAGCTACAACAAGCGATACAGGATATTTTGCCAGCACCAAAACTACTAAGTTTCCGCATACTCGATGGCGGTATCTCTGCCACAACAATTGCACTGGATGTTATGCAAAATGAGACACAAAAGACATGGGTTTTACGCGCACATGGCGAAATCGATCAACGACAAAACCCTCAAATTGCCCTAGATGAATATCTTGTTTTGTCGATATTATATGATGATGGATTACCTGTCCCACGCCCAATTAGTATCGATAATTCTACGCTACCCATTCCCTATCTCATCACAGAATACATTGAACATGATACCCAATTATCACAAACTCCTATGATAGATATAGCCGAAATGCTCAAGCGGATTCATCATATCAACCTTGATGAAAACTACCGCTTATTTATTCCAAAGGCAATCAATATCCTTAAATCAAATTTGCAAACTACATCAGATAATGTAATTCATGCCACATTAAATCAGACTCTACCCTATATTCAATTCAATCCAACAACCCTGTTACACGGTGATTATTGGAGTGGCAATATTTTATGGAAGGATGAAAAGATTGTTGCGGTCATTGATTGGGAAGATATGATGCAGGGAGACCCATTGATTGATGTCGGGAAAAGTCGTTTAGAGTTTCTCTGGCAATTTGGCGAAGATAAGATGCAGATATATACAGACCATTATCACAGTATCATGCCTCATCTTGATATGACTTATCTACCCTTTTGGGATTTATGGGGGGCGTGGCGATTACGTGATTTTGCAACTTGGTTTGAGGATACAAAAAAAGTCCAGCACATGCAAAAGCAATATGATCGATTTGTAGGTGAAGCGATTATAGCATGTCAGAAATTCATCATCGAAGCATAAAATACGATACTTGCTTACATAATGAATGATTTGACACATCGCATGAAATCACTCAAATTCTCTAAATGTACTGTATGTCCTGCATTCGGGATGGTTGTCAAAGCAACATTTGGAATACGCTTCACCATTTCGCGATTGATACGGATGAATTTACGATCATGCTCGCCAACAATCAATTGGGTCGGAATCATTAAGCCATCTAAGGCATCCCATAAGCTCGGCTGGACTCCCGTTCCCATACCACGCAAACTATTCGCAAGCCCTCGTGGATTATTACTTAAGCGTTGTTTGCGCTGGGTCATGAGTACATCATCAGTCAATGATTTTTGTGAATCCCATAGCGACAAAGTTTCCCAAAAATCAACAAACCAGTCGATGCCCTTAGCTTCAATTTTATCAGCCAGTGCATTATCACGAACACGCCGTTCTTCTCGTTCTTGTTCAGTCTCTAATCCAGCCGATGCACTCTCAAGAATCAGTGAATGGAAATGTTCAGGGAAGTGTGTCGCAAGGTATAATGCCAACCGTCCCCCCATTGAATATCCTAATAAATGGACTTTCTCAACAGAGATGCTGTCAAGTAATTGCACAATATCGCCAGCAACCGATTCCATACGATATACGTCAATATCCTCCGGTTTATCACTATGTCCATGACCCAAAATATCAATCGCAATCACACTATGATGTTGTTCAAGCTCTTCACGAACAGACTCCCAAATTGTTGTATCACCCGTAAAACCATGCAACAAAACAATCGGAATCCCCTCGCCCGATACAGCAATATGATAATTATGACCACTAATTGTCAATTGGGTCATTCGCAAAAACCTTTCGGACTTCGCTTCGTTGGATTTTTCCAGAAGCCGTCTGTGGAAATTCGGTCACAAATCGTATTATGCGTGGAATCTTATAGCCTGCCAAATGACCTCTGGAAAATGCGATTATGGCTTCTTCGCTTAAATCATGACCTGTTTCTAATTGAACAACAGCAACAACTTTTTGCCCCCACTCCACATCATCCAGTCCAATCACAACGACCTCTTTTACATCAGGATGTTGCCGAATGGCATTTTCGACCTCTGTCGGGTACACATTTTCACCACCCGTCACAATCAAATCGCTACGTCGTTGTACAATATACAGGTCGCCATCGCTGTCTTTATAGCCCATATCACCTGTATGCAACCACCCCTCATGTAAGGCTTTATCAGTTGCTGAGGGATTCTTATAATAGCCTTGCATCACAGTTGGGCTTTTAACAATGACCTCGCCTATTTCATCCGCCACACAATCCTTATCTTGTTCATCAACTACGCGCACCTGTGTGAATATCAAGGGTTTGCCAACACTAGCAGGTTTTTTAATCACCAATTCTGGAGTCGATGTCGCCACCTGTGAGGATGCTTCACTGAGTCCATATGTCGTTGCAATCGGGATCCCCTCTTCAACACAGCGAGCTACTAATTCGGGTGATGGAGCAGCACCTCCCAACAAAACTAAGCGTAGTTTCGGATTCCATGCTTGCTTGCGTATCTCTAATAAGCGATGCAACATCGTCGGGACAAGCGAAACCAAAGTAATAGGGCGCTCCGTCAACACACGATTGACCTCATCTATATCAAATTTCGGCATCATTTCAACTGCCGTCCCATATAATAAAGACCGCATAATGATGCTCAGCCCACCGACGTGAAACAGCGGCAAGACACACAACCAACGGTCATCTGGCAAAACACCCATATGATACGCCGATGCCATCGCACTCTGGTAAATGTTGTTATAGGTCAGGACTGCACCTTTGGGTTGCCCACTTGTACCCGAGGTATGAATAATCGAAAAAGGGTTTTCTAAATTTATTTCGTGGATAGTAAATGATTGGCGTTTTTTAGGGATTTTAACAGTATCGAGGGATGCAATTTGATGACCTTTATCGCGCAATTCAGCCAACACTTGAGCATCACCATAAGGCAATAACCAAGCACAATCCGATTGTCGAAGTTGAAAATCTATTTCATCAGTTGTTAGCCGTACATTAAGCGGAACAAGAGTCACACCCACGCGCATAGCAGTGAATATTTGAACAATTGTCAGGGGAAAGTTAATCATCAATAAGCCAACATGCTCACCTCTTTTAATCCCAATAGCTTGCCACTTTGCCCTCATTTGCTCGACTTGTCGTTGCAACTGAAAAAAGGTCATACCCCGTTCACGATCAGTGGCGTATAGAAAGGGCTTATCAGGCGTGGCATTCACACGAGCCGATAACCAATCTTGCATGATATTACTTTCTTGGGGCAAGTGTTTCTCCAGCATAAGCTAAGATAATCTTTTCACGCGAGGCACCATTTTGTATCAGTGCATCAACGACCAATTTATCATTCATATCGCGTTCTATTATAATCAAATCACTCTCAATACGGGCTAAGACTCCTGTATTGACAAAGGGTTTTCCTCGGACACTAGCAGTAGCAATAACAGCAAAAGCTGTCTCTTCAGCATTACTCATCAAATATGCGTAGCTATTTAAACCTTCACCAGCATAGCCTAATAAGGTTTGCTTCAAAATATCTTTTAAGTTATCCATTGTATGATTTCCTCTAACTCAACAGAAAATCGCATTAATTTCATATTTGTAGCTCTAATAACTTCTTGCCCAATTGCCTCACTAAGAATATCATTTTCTATATCATCAGGTAACGCAAGATATAGTGGATGCTCCCATTCCAAATACTGCAGTACAGTTTGGTACAAGACATACTGTCCAACAACTGACTGTAAATATGCAATCGGAGACCTCATATTTTCAAAACCCTTGACCTCAATCAAAATAGACAATTGTGAATCAGGCTTTTCAGCTTGTATATCTATCCACATCCACCGATCTTAAATAATAAGCCGAACTTGTTCATCCGAGATTATCCACCCATCTTTTTTGAGTGCGGTCACAACAATATCATGATATGAATCTTTTGCTGGCAAGATATTATCCTTCAGTTAGGGATAGAGAATCATCCCTATCCCTTTTACTATATAACAATTATGGGCGACGTGGGAACTTGCTGAAGTCAGGTTCACGTCCTTCAAGGAAAGCGTTTTTACCTTCGCTACCTTCTTCAGTCATATAGAAGAGCATGGTCGCATCCCCTGCCAGTACCTGTACACCTGTCTGACCGTCAAGCTCAGCATTGAGACCTGCTTTGATAAAGCGCAGTGCAATCGGGCTTTTGGTGAGAATCTCGCGTGACCATTGGAGAGCTTCTTTTTCGAGGTCTGCCAATGGGACAACTGTATTGACCATACCCATTTCTTCGGCTTGAGCGGCAGTGTATTGACGACACAAGAACCAAATTTCACGGGCTTTCTTTTGTCCGATATGGGACGCGAGGAAGGATGAACCATAACCCGCATCGAAGCTCCCGACAATTGGACCTGTTTGACCATAAATCGCGTTATCACTAGAAATAGTCAAATCACAGCAAACATGTAATACATGTCCACCACCGATAGCATAACCGGGGACGACTGCAATCACGGGTTTTGGCATATTACGGATATAGCGTTGGAGTTGGAGTACATTCAAGCGTGGGATACCATCATCACCAACATAACCTGAGTGACCGCGCACTTTTTGGTCACCACCTGCACAGAACGACCAAATACCATCTTTACTACTTGGTCCGTTAGCAGTAATCCATACGACACCTACTTGAGGGTCACGCCACGCATCCATCACCGCTTCGGTCATTTCATCGATGGTTTTTGGACGGAAGGCATTACGAATATCAGGGCGATCGAATGCAATACGAGCAATCCCTTCAGATTTGTGATATGTAATATCGTCATAGTCTTTGACTTGTTCCCAATCGGTTAGCTTCATCAAGTCTTCTGTTTTGATTTCTGCTTGTTGTTCTGGGGTTGTTACCATCTTACTATCTCCTTATGTATATATAAATATTTGATAACCACAAAGCCACAAAGGACACAGAGAAAAGCCTTTATGAACATCGTGGTGAAATTACAAATCTAATTCCCGTAATCGGGCGTGAACAGCCGATACAATCTCATTACGGCGTTTTAAGTCTGCCTGAGCATTGGTACGGACTTCGATAATAGTCGATGTGCGGTTGCTCACAGATTCTGTAAATGCTTGACGAAAAGCATCACGGCTATCTGCACGGACATAGTCTAAACCATATAATTTAGCAGAATGTGAATAATCTAGTCCATGCGCGGTGATAAAATAATCAGTGAACGCGGGGTCATGCTCACGAATCGGTAAGCGATGGAAGATACCGCCACCGTCATTATTCAACAACACAATCGTAATCGGCACACCACAACGATGCACAGCCAACAACCCATTCATATCATGATAGAAGGTAATATCCCCTAAAATCGCAACCAGCGGTTTATCAGGTCGTCCTGCTCCTGCCCCCAATGCGGTCGAGATATTCCCATCAATCCCCGAAGCACCGCGATTGGCATAAGCAAAAATACGTTTATTGGTGGGTTTCCCGAATTGGTCAAGGTGACGGACAGGCAAGCTATTCCCAGCAAACAAGGTACTGCCATCAGGAATTAAATCCACCACATCATAAACCACTGCTCCATCAAAATAGTCACCTGTCTCAATTTCATGGTCGATGACTTGCCAAGTTGTTTCTTCAAATTGATAAATTGTCT
>CAYGTY010000262.1:1802-7476 GCA_964352825.1 uncultured Anaerolineaceae bacterium | reverse complement strand
GACGACATCGATGGTGGCGAAGATGTTGACGGTGGTGATGAAACGAATACCGCCGATGGCGATGAAGATTCGGATACCAGCATCGGTGATAACTCTGGTGATGATATAGAAAACGTAGAAAACGAGACCCCATAGGGACTTAAGCGATACATAAAATAAAACAGTAGAAAATAGCAGAAGTGGGAGAGTGTTTCGATGCTCTCCCATTTTTTATTAGTGAGTTTTATCCTCGCGTAAGTCATTTAACAGTTTTGCGACTTCAACTAAGACATCGTCCAATTGCGTTTGTGTTTTCTCACTGGCAATGGTCAACTGCTCGATAAGCTCGGCTGTCTGTTGGGGCGGAAAACTGCGATGCGACCACCAAAATAATAGGACAACAACCGCTAAGATTAAGAGTTGGAATACTTGGTCAAATGTCATCGGGCATCTCCCGTTAATACGTCAATGAGTCGGGCTTGTACAATCACCACGCTACGTAATGCTTCTATCTGCTCGGCTTGTGTCAATGCACTAAAATTATCAGGCAATAACTGGGTCTTGCGTCGTTTATGCCAGCGTTTATTTTTCTCATATTGTCCAGCTTCATTCGGATTAATCTTCGCCATCCCTACACCTCACTAACTATGATGGATACTGAACCACTGGCAAAGTTACCTGCCAAACGATAGACATATATCTCATATGTCCCTGCTTCAGGAGAGTCGAGTTCAAGTGTCGCTGTGCCTGCAATAGCCTCGACCATGCCTTCACTATAGAGGTCATCATCTAGCAGAACGACATAACCGACTTCACTATCGGCTGTGTCATAGGTGATGATGGGGTCAGCATCGCCAACCACCATACTTGTTTTATCAATCGACGGGTTCAGATTATCCCAATTATCAAAGATTTTTTGCGCCTTGTTTTGGTCACTTGTGCTGGCTTCCTCTGGCAAATGTAGCTTTGTCCCATATCCACCTGTCGATACACCAATTGCATCCGTCACTTGTGCCTTTAACATCAAGTCGATCACGTCTATTGGATAAACTTGACTGCGTGTTATGTCTATCATGCTTATATCTCCTGTACCCAAAATTGAGGGTGAATATCAAGATTACTTGCTCCTGCACCAGCGTACAATGTTCCAGTCCCACTATTGATTTTCCACTGCAACTTAAAGGTATGCTCATCAGCAGATAATCCTTCAATCAATCCTGTGAACGATATTAGATGGCGATGGTCATTGTCATTGAGCACTACCAGACCATCATCTCCAAAATAAGGGTTGCCATCCACATCAACTGTAAACGACAGATAATAACTACCATTCAATGCAGCTGTACCACTAAACCCAACCAGCACATCACCACCATTTGTAGTTATCGTATGTGAAAAATTTGTCGTATCCACATCCACAAACGATCCACTACTGGTTGTATAATCCGAACCTTGGTCTGCCGTATACTGCTCATTGTTATCGAGTACAGTCTGGAGGTGATTTTGATTATCTCGGATATAGGTATTGAGGTCAGCCGAAGTCAGTGGTTCGCTTGACCATGTTTTGGGTGTCGTCCATGCCATAGTTTGCTCCTTTATGATTTACATATATGCTTACCCTAGCACATCTGTTCATATTAAAGGTGACCATATGGTCTCGTTGAAGAATTATAAAAAACAAACTTTGTCTTTATATCGTCTCCAATATGATGAGATTTATAAAAATAGATGTAAAAATAGTATGAACGCGTTATAATGTGGGATAAATATACTCTCGATGTGGGAAAATGAGGGATAAACCTTCTCATGCGCCTCGATATACTACTGCTTTTGTCTCTGCTCGCAGTTATTATCGGACTGATTGCTTGCAGTCCGCCCCCTAATCCAACACCAACACTTCCCCCCACTTTATTCCCTAATGTCACCCTCACAGTATATAATCCACAACTTATCAACACTTTAACCCCTAACTCCCTACCATCCGCAACTATCATTGCACCAATTCCGAGCTTAGCCGATATAGATATATCACCGCCACAATGTTATGCAATCAATGCCCAACAAGTGACTTGCCTCGGTTATGTCAATAATGAAAGTAACACACCTATCGGCGACATCACTTTGAAAGCAAGCACCATTTCTATAAATGATGAGGTTGTATATGAGTATATATTCACACTGGAACAACAAGTTATCATGGCGGGGATGCTTGCACCCTATCGCATCCAAATCCCAAATACGCAGTTAGAAACACACCACTTTGAGGTAGAAGTTGTCTCTGCAAGTCGCTCTGTATCCACCTCTTTATCGCTCAACATCTTGAATATGCAGGGGATGTATCAATTAGAGGAGAATCGTTATATTTTCACTGCGGATTTGGATAATATGACTGATGAGCTTGCCACAGGGATTCGCTTGATTATTACTTTAGAAGATAATGATAATCGCATCATTGGATACCGTGTCGAAGAGATACAACAGGATTTGGCAAGTGGGGAGCAGATGCCTGTTCGTGTACTGATTACGCCACTAGAAGCTACTGCCAATATACGCCATCGCATCACCTTAGAAGCCTTCGCTCAAAACTAGAATGCAATATTGAATAGCTAAATTTATTGTTCCGCAAGGAATGTATGCGCAACTTCAAGGGCTTGATTGATGGTCGAGCTGGCTTGATAGATTTGATTGGGATTGCCAAAACGACGATAAGCAGAACTTACAAGTGTGTTGACAGATGCTTCACCTGAAACAACCTGTACCATTTTGATTTGGTGCGGGCAAGGATATTTATTCATCAATTGTTCAACATCACGCATCAGTTGTGTCGTGGGTGTCCAATGACTACCAATCATATCTTGAATTAAAACAATTGGACTTTCAGAATCCATGATTAATGGGACAATCTCATGGTGGCAAGTCATTCCGACTTCTGCCCATGTCCAAACATCATAAAACTTTTCAATTAAAATAGATTGTTCATTGTTTGCCCAATGAAGTTCTATCGGCATTACTATCCCATCTACTATATTCTCTACCCCAAGTATAACGCGGAAACCTAATAGTATGATCTTAATTCTTTGAATCTGATATATTTGAAGATTAGGGGTATCATAAAAAACAATTACGCCGAGCAGTTGCCCGACGTAATTATTAGGAGGGAGACATGCTTTTATTGCCGATAAATAGGTAGGGAGGCACCCATTTATCATCATACTAGATGCGTTCTCAGACCATTACCGATAAACAATCACCGAGACAACATACCATTAAAGTACACCTAGTATTCCACAACACCCTTAACGTTTACAAAATTCTGAACGTTATGAATGTTATGTTGATTACAATATATAATAAGCAGATGCACTTGTAAAGCATTTTGGAGGCGTTCTAATATTGTATTAGTGTAGGTCTCATTATCTGACAAAATAGCAGTTGTGAAATCCGATAAATCTTCAGAAATAATTTGTGATTTATATTTTGGTTTTAGGACAAGACAAATCGGTATCTACAGGGTTTCATAGGGCTGGCGACCTGTCCCAGCCATCGATTCATTTCGAGACATTACATTCGTAATCTTCGGAATGTTTATATAATTGTAGGGAGTTGCTATGTCTGCTTCCGATGGTTTAACACGCAGGTTTAACCTTACACAAATTCTAATTTCTTATCGAATATTGCTATTATCCAGCTAGAAAATAATTTTGCAAGATTTTTTCAGCTTAAGGTCACAAATTGTTTTATAATGCTAGCTAATACTATGAAGGGTATTGCAATAAAAAACACATCCTCGCTCCTCATTGGTTTATCAGAGTGTTGGGTGTGTTTTTATATGATATACAATTGAGTATATAACTAAACAATTCCAAAATGATCAATCGCTAGGGAACAGCGTATACAATAGCCATCCCCACCAGCGAAAATCCGTCTTGCCTTTAGAAACAAACCAGTGTTGCTGTCATGTTTGTGCCAACAGCATCGTCCACTAGGTAGCCAATTGTGGCTTGCTTTATGGGTTTGTCGAAGTCATCAGTGGTCATCACCGCTGTTTCTGGTAAATATACGGGTGTGTAATTAATAGGGATTGGATAAACCTTTCCTAATCCTAAATTTATTACCCCAGCAGTAAATGCACTATCTGCTACAACATCAAAAGTGACTTTTGTCCCTTTGCCGATTAATATATGACCTATAAATATGTTGTTCTTTACACCTTCCAAGGGAACAACCAAACCATTGATGCTGACTCTTGAAATAGTTTTAACAAGCCCATCATCAGTTTCTTTTTCTATGAAACATCCAATTTCTCCATCGGGCACAATTTCGGGCGCGTCAGCTAATGGCAATGCAGGCATATACAAGAAATTTGGATTCAGTACAAGTACCCCTGCCAAATTACCAAAAACTATAGACGGGCGACTCTCAGGTGCAAAACCAACAAAATCTAATGGATCAACTTTACCATCGGCGTTGTAATCACCTTGTAATGCCTCGGGGTCTTCTGGAGCAGATACGAAATCATCGAGTGTCGTACCTTCAGGTATTGCAAATACCATAATCGCTGGTTGATTGGGTGCATCAGGCAAAATCGCAATCCAGTCGATTTCTGGTGGGAGTGGGTCGCCACCAAAAGGCGCAACCTGTAAGCTATGTGGACCGTCAGGTAAATCGACATCAATACTTCCATCAAAGTTGATGAAGACATCAAAGGGTAGGGGGTCACCATCAGGTGGAGCAACCTTAAAGCGTGTATCAGTAGATGAATCGTCTTCTGATTCACCGGGGATAGTGTCTATTTTAAGATAATAATCCTCTGATGATGCAGTTGATTCGCCATCAATACCGTCAAATTTAAGATAACTTGCACGGGGCTTGAGTTGGCAATTCCCAGCCACACGGACAACGGTAGAGGAAACCCAACCCTCAGCTTCTCCCACAAAATACCATGTTCCTTCATCGTTGGTTGTCGTAATCACGACGGTATAAATTTGGAGTGGGTTCAGCACAGCAATAATCGATCCATTTGTGCTGGCGATTTCCCGAACATTGACAGGGGTCTCTGTCTGAGTGGCTAATACACAGCCTTGGTCTGTTGGTAAAACAGGTAATGCAATTGGCTCTACATCGGGTTCTGGTGTGTTGATACCCTCAGTCGTTGTTGGGTCGGTACTATCCGTTTCTGGACAGCCACCATTTTGTGCTGGACCGCCAGCATCAGGGCAGGCATCATCATTATCGGATAAGCCATCGCCATCTCGGTCATTGGTTTCTTCTGTTGTATCGGTAGTTGAATCATCATCATTATTCGAGTTGTTATCATTATCACGAGGACAGGTCTCAGCGCCAGTAGCAGGGTCTGTAGTGCAACCCTGAGCATCTATCGGCAAACCGCCGAATGCTAAGATACCCACACACAAAATTGCGACAGGTATTAACTTCAGATAGGTATTCAAATTCATTAAATTCTCCCAAGAGTAAGTTGATATATCATACAAGTCTCCTCACCAACGATTTTAATCATATCGTGAGTGAATGTAATGATAGCACTATTAAATATTCATGCTGAGAAAAATGATAAATATGAGGCAGGTTAAGAAGATTTATATAACTTATTTATTTTCACCTAGTGATATAAAGCTTGTGAATCACCAGACTTGTTTATTTTAGCTTTCATCTTCAGATAAATCAGCTAAGGCTG
>CAYGTY010000262.1:0-1702 GCA_964352825.1 uncultured Anaerolineaceae bacterium | reverse complement strand
AATCACCAGACTTGTTTATTTTAGCTTTCATCTTCAGATAAATCAGCTAAGGCTGTAAACCGCATAAAAGCACGTTCTTGCGGGGTCATATTGGTTGGATATTCGGTATGGTCATGAGATTCGAGAATACGATAACCTTCTTTGATATACCCCCGAATGGTATGCAAGCTAATCCCCATCTCATCAGCAGCAAGGTGGGCTGGCATCCCCTCAATCACACAGAGTTTAATCGCTTGACGGATGCGGTCTGTCATTTCGGGATATTGGCGTTGTTCGGGCAAGGTCGTCGCACGGAACACTCGATTATGAAATATCACATCGCTGTTACGGGTAACCCCTTGCGTTACAACAAAGTCATAGTCAAGAGCATAACAAATCGCCCATGCAATATGCAATCGCACATCTTGTTTGAGTAGAAAACCGCGCGCGCCTGCATCGGCTGAGGCTGTAATCAGGTCAGAATCTGCAAACTGTGCCAGACAAATCACCATCAAGTCAGGGACAACCTCACGCAATTTTTTGATGGTTCGCTTCAAGCCATCTGCACCACCCAGATGATTTGCGTCAATGACAACAACATCGGGTAATTCTGCTTTGGGGGATTGGTGTATCACATCCCACATCACTTCTAAAGAATCCGTCATGAGCGTAACGCGGGTGCGTCTGTCCCATGCCAGATAACTATTAATCGCTTGTAGGGAATAGAAATCGGTATCGATGACCATCACCTTAAGGTTGAGTGTGCCGATTCCAGCCATATGTGTTGACCTATTTCAATTGGGCTAAAGTACATCTTTAGTGTATGCAGAAATGCGCTTGTATGCAACAGCTATCCAATTTGATAGTGTCTCGAAGGGTTGAATGTCAAACCCGTCTTGATCGAAAATGGTTAAAACTATTAGCCAACCCATTCCACAAATTATCAGATTCCTTATTCAGCATGGTGAAATGGAATGCACAACAGTACATCTCTACATACTATTCGATTTATGAGGAACGCTTATCCATTGGCAGATGGTCAACCCGATTCATATAGTGCAAGATGGGTCGCTCTCCATGATAGTCAATGCGTGTGATGGATGTATTGTAGTGATAGTAACGCATGGTATGGCGCGGAGCTGGCAATTGGTCAAATATCGCCTTGAGCAAGACATCCAAGAAACCTGCATGAGATACCAACGCCAAAACATCATCCGAGTCACCGCGTTCACGTAAGGCTGTCGCAACTTTAATTGCTCGATATAAGCTATGGGTCTCTGGCTCCATCCCCATATTAGGGTTATACCAACCGACATCTGTGACGGTATCAGGGAGCGTGTAATCAGGGAAACTTTTCAAAATCGAGGCACGAGTCATCCCATTAAAACCGTTGACATGCCCACCATCACGCAAGAACATGCCACCCTTTTCATGCAAATCCACCCAAACTTCTGGCTGTAGTCCCAGCTTTTTGGCAATCGGTTGACTGGTCAATAGCGTACGATACATCGCACTACAATAGAGATGAGTGATACCAAAGTTGCTTTCATGTTCTTCCGATGGTGTCGCCAAGAAGTCGGCGAGATAATCACGCTGTTCATATCCGAGTGGCGTGATGTCTGGGTCAACTTTACGAAGGTGATAAGTCCCTTCTTTGAGGATATTGTTTTCAGATTGGGCATGACGAATCAAATAAACGCGCATCAAATCTACCTTTATACAT
>CAYGTY010000261.1:0-7499 GCA_964352825.1 uncultured Anaerolineaceae bacterium | reverse complement strand
CTGGGATGTCGATGTCCACATAATCTTTAAGCCATGAAATAGGTACTAGCATTGTGTATTTTGTCTCCGTTTGATTAAGTGATTGGCGTGACTAGAATTGTTGCAAGAAGCGTAAGTCGTTGCTCCAGAAGTAGCGAATATCAGTAATACCGTGCTTCAACATGGTGATGCGTTCAGGTCCCATCCCAAATGCAAAACCACTCCATTCAGTTGGGTCATAACCCCCATTACGCAAGACAGTTGGATGCACCATACCGCTACCTGCAATTTCTAGCCAACCTGTATATTTACAGACACGGCATCCTTCACCACCACATAAGAAGCACTCAACATCGACTTCCATCCCAGGTTCAGTGAATGGGAAATAAGACGCACGATAACGGACTTTAGCATCAGGGTTATACATACGCTTCGCAAATTCTGTGATTGTCCCTTTCAGGTCGCTCATGCGGATATTACGCCCAATCGCCAAACCCTCAACTTGCGTAAATTGATATTCACTACGCGCGGTCACTTGTTCTTGACGATAAACCATCCCCGGTAAAATCACGCGAATCGGCTTTGTACCCCCATCACCTAGCTCGTGCATTGCGCGGATTTGCCCCGGTGAAGTATGTGTCCGAAGCAAGACCTTTGGATTTTTGGTATAGAAGGTATCTTGCATATCACGCGCAGGATGATGAGGTGGTAAAT
Organism: uncultured Anaerolineaceae bacterium; assembly: GCA_964352825.1. GTDB lineage: Bacteria > Chloroflexota > Anaerolineae > Aggregatilineales > Phototrophicaceae > UBA6055. The sequence goes on along the minus strand of CAYGTY010000261.1, from coordinate 6,806 downwards.
TGAGCATGGTGAAGTTCATCTCATCTTCTTCAACTTCACGGCTTTGATACACTTGAAAACCCATATCCGCCCATATTGTCTGGAATTCACGATGGGTACGGGTCGATGGATGCAAGCCACCCATTTGACGGGGACGAGCAGGTAAGGTGATGTCAATTTCACCCTCTTCCAAATCACGAGAGAGTGCTTGTTGTTGAATCAATACCTCACGTTCAGCAAATGCCTCACCGAGTTCCGTCTGTAAAGCATTCACACTTTGACCAAATGCCGCCCGTTCTTCTGGGGCGATACTGCCAATCGTGCTAAACATCTTGCCGACAAGCCCTTTTTTACCCAAATATTTACTTTTCCACTGACCCAGCCCATCAGTATCTGTAACAGATTCCAATGCACTCAGTGCTTCCTGACGGGTTTCTTCAATTTGCGACATGCGCTCTCCTTTACCAAAATATCGGTCATTATTTAGGGGTGAAACATGTCTCACCCACAAATATACATTCTAATAGAACCAAAAACGCCCTCAATCCCAATATAATATAGGGACGAGAGCGAAAAGTTCCCGCGTTACCACCCTGATTCAGCATCTTTATGAGATACTGCACTCTGGTTATCCTATGACGCTGGATGGGCGGAGCAGACTACTTTGATGAGTATTTCATCATTTCCCCTGTCAGCTCTGGAGTGAATTCTGCAACTGTGTCTATGTGTGTTTTCAGTCGATGACACACAATCCCTGTATCGACAGACATCGTTTGATGTATTTGCAGACTGTCTCCGTCAATGCTTTTAATGTGATATTCAATTTAATAATATTATGCAAGGATAGTTTGGATTGTGTCAACCCAACATTTTATCATTTCCTCACTGTTGGCAAATTACAGGATAGAATTGCGTAATAACCTGTGTTTGGCTATGATGAACACAATAGTGATCGTTAAAGTGGAGTGTGAGATATGACAAAATTAGTTGCGATTCCGATGGGTCTATTGGGATGTGGTGTATTATTTTTTCTTTGTATTTCTGTTTCGGCGATTGGTTTGTTCCTCCAATCTCTATCCGTGCTATCAGGTGAAACTGTGGTTGCAGAAGTGGTTATGAGTCCAATCCAGACCGATACACAAGGGGATTATATCGAGATTGACTTCACTCCTTTTATCTATCAGTCGGCTTTATCGGAAATCTTCAGCCCAGCTAACCCTGATGATTTACAAAACCTCGGACAAACCCAAAGTTACAAACTATATGGCGATACGGTCGGTATTGAAGGTCCGTTTATCAAATTGCATGATGGCTTGCTCTTTCTCAACTATAGCAATATTTACAAACTAACTTTACTTGAAGGGGAATATCGCTTACCTGAAAATCGGAATGAAGGCGAAGGTACAGAAATTATCATCAACGGAGGCTATGATGCTTCATGGTGGGATTTCAATGGACAAGTCGCAAATCCACCCTATAACAACGTTATTGAACGCTTCACATTTGAAGGCGCGCGTGAACCGGGGTTTAAGGGAACGGGTAAACGAAAATATGAGATTGTCGCGACCTTTGATACGCTCACATGGAATTTAGTTGCAAACATCGCAGGATAGGCATTAGAGACTATGATTCGGATAATTGTCATACTTATTCTTGTACTGAGTTCAATTATTAGCATATCAGCCCAAGATACGAATATTCAAACACTCGATATTGAAGGTATAAATCATCACTTTAGCATATCACCTGATAAGCAATTGATAGCGGTGTATGCTGATGCTCAGATATTGAATAATGACGTATCTATAGATAGTGTATTGGATATTCAGATTTATTCACTTGAAAGTAGGGAGTTGTTATATACGCTATCGACAGCCACAGACTTCACACTCGTAGCCACCTTTTCGCCCGATAGCACCTTATTAGCCACCGCACATGGTAATGGATTGATTAACTTGTGGGATATGATCACGGGTGAACGAATCAAAACACTTTACGGTCCATTCAACGGAAGTTCATCACTATTGTTTGCACAAGATGGCAGATTACTTATTTCAAAAACCAATGATAGCATCTCACACTATTTATTTTGGGATTTATCTTCCTTCGATATTCTAGGCATTATGACTCATCGTTTTGAGAGTAACGCGCAGTTCCGTGCTGAAACTGATAATTTCAATTTTATGCAAATGAGCCAATATGGACACATTGTAAGCACCCTATCACCTGACGAAAAACATATGGTCACGGCAGCACAAGATGGTACGATTTGGTTATGGGATTTGGACACACCTACCCAAAACCCAATAGTGCTTCTATCAGGCGAAGAGATGCCAAACTTCCCGATTCGTAGCTTATACTTCCTACCTGATAGTCAATCGATTCTCTTCTATTTCAAAGCACGTGGCGATGTCATAGGGTCAGGCTTATATCAACTCAATATTGACACACAAGATTTAGAATTTTTGACTGATGACTATGAGATGACCGCCTTTAATATTAGTAGCAACGGTGAGATGATTGTCTGGGGTAATGTTGAAGACTCGTCTATCACATTCGCTCCATTATCTAATTTAGACGATATGATTACGGTTGATCTTGACAGTGAGGGTCGGCAACCGCGTTTATGGACTACATTTGGTGGTAGTTTCTTCCAATTTATCGAGGACGATACACAAGTCATCGTGGGTGGCATATTGAACGATGATTTTTATATGGAGTCACTCTACATTGTCGATGTCCCCACATTGGATAATTAATAATATGGGGAGCAAGCCACTCCCTATCTCTAATCATACAAGCAATAAACACATCTAATCATCAACTTTTATGTTAAGAAATGATTAAATATTTCGCTTCCCCCTTGAACTTCACACTGCGTAACCCCCTACACTCTTTATAAGAAAACGAATTGAGGACAGCATGTATAGCATCGGCGAATTTGCAAGAATGGCACAAGTTACAAAACGCCAATTACGCTATTGGGATGAAATTGGATTATTACAACCCGAGAAGGTTGCGGCAAGTAGCGGGCATCGATATTACAGTGCCAATCAACTGCCAGCACTTAACCGCATCATCGCACTCAAAGAACTGGGTCTATCAATGGATCAAATTCGGCGATTTATCAAAGATGATGTGTCGGTTGATGAGATGCAAGGTATGTTATTGATGAAAAAAGTTGAACTCGAACAACAGGTGCTTGACGAAATGCGTCGTATCCGCACCATCGAATCCCGTTTAACACAAATCAGGGAAAAGGGTCAGCGAGCAAGGGATGTCGTGGTCAAGCAAGTCCCGAGTCGGATGTATATTGGCGCACGGTATCAAGTCTTGGATTGGGAATCTACTTATGAAGTATGGGGGAATTTCTTACGAGTTCTTCCACAACCCAATGATGATGTATATGGTGACTTCATGGGTATACTTCATGCAGATGGTGTCGCGACTGATTTCTTTGATATGGAAGTTGGACGCATACTCCATACGGATTCTCATACCCCTAGTGTCACCAATGACGGGAAATCATTAGTCATGCGAGAATTACCCGCTACAACCATGGCAACCTTTGTCCATCAAGGACCACCCTACGAGGCGCATATCGGCTATAGTGCCATCGGTGAGTGGGTCGAAATGAATGATTATGTGTTTGCAGGTCCTATGCACGGTTTCATTCGCAAAATCAATTCACTAGAAACCTTCGCCACATCCGACCTGATTGTCGAAATGCAATTCCCGATTGTAAAACGTGCTAGTGATTCCAATTTGCTAAATGCCAACAATTCGTAACCTCACATTCGTATCATAAATAATAGTTAAGGAATAAAATCATGAACAACTGGGTTATCTTAGGTGTGCAGTTCAGCATGGCGCTCATCGCATATTCACTGATATATTTCTGGTATGTACACCCTCGTGTCAGTAAAATGCCGTTTGAGAAAGCGCTGTTGCCGATGTTATTGGTCAATGTCTTTCGTTTTGCAGGTCTCACCTTGTTAGTATCAGGGCAAGCCTCGACCTCAATTCCAATCGAAGCCTTAGCAGAAGCCGCTTATGGTGATCTACTTTCAGCAGTTTTTGCATTAATTGCTGTAATCGCCTTACGAGGAAAGTCCAGTTTCGCTGTGCCGTTAATTTGGATATTCACGATTGTCGGTTTAGTAGACATCCTGAACGTCGGGCGCATTGCCGTACAAGTCGAATTATTTAGCTATCCTATCGGTGGCATGTGGTTAATCTTAAGCTGGTATCTACCCACGGTTACCATCTCTCATTTTTATATTCTGTATCGGCTTTTCAATCGTGAACCTAAAGTCAGCCTCGATAGCGCATTAAATAATGTGACTGCCTAACATCGAGAAAATGGGGAGCAAGCACTCCCCGTTTTACTAGTCACGTGAGGTATAGTCGCCTTTGATAATCCACTTATAGGTGGTTAATTCTTCAAGTGCCATTGGACCGCGTGCATGGAGCTTCTGGGTACTGATGGCAACTTCTGCCCCCATGCCCATCGCACTGCCATCGGTAAAGCGCGTGCTGGCATTCCAATAGACAGCGGCAGAATCCACTTCATTCAAGAATTTCTCAGCGTGTTCAACTGTTTCAGTCAAGATGCTATCCGAGTGTTGTGTGCCGTGGTCACCGATATGTTGAATGGCTTCATCAAGGCTATCAACAATTTTTAAGTTGAGAGTGAGGTTATACCACTCCGTATCAAAATCATCATCGCCAGCCACTAAAACGCGTTCATCATTCCCCACAATTGCATAAGCACGGGGTTCAGCATGAAATTCAACCCCCTCTGCACCGAGTACATCAACCACTTGAGGTAAAACTTGACCTGCTACGGATTCATGTACCAGCAAGGTTTCCATTGAGTTGCAGACGGCTGGACGTTGGGTTTTGGCATTATTGAGAACTGGAATCGTTCTATCCAGATTGGCAGTGGCATCCACATAAATATGACAGACACCAATCCCACCTGTAATCACAGGGATACTACTATTTTCACGGCAGAAGGTGTGCAAGCCATTACCACCGCGTGGGATAATCATGTCGATATAATCATAGAGGCGCAACATTTCGCTGACGTATTTGCGGTCGGTACTGCTGATATACTGAATCGCATACATCGGGAAATCGTGTTCGGCGAGTACCGCTTGTAAAATCCGTGTCAGTTCCATATTACTATTCAAAACATCAGAGCCACCACGCAGAATCACCGCATTACTAGTTTTAAGTGCCAGTGTCGATATATCCACCGTGACATTCGGGCGAGATTCATAAATTGTACCGATAACACCTAAGGGAGTACGACGTTTAGTCATCAATAGCCCATTTTCAAGGACTGTATCAGAAATCACATCACCCACAGGGTCAGGTAATTCAGCGACTTTACGCACATCCGCAATAATCCCAGCCATACGGCGTTCTAATGCAATACGGTCGCGTATCCAAATCGGGTCAACGCCATTCTCTTTTGCTAAATCTAAATCTTTTTGGTTGGCTTCTAATATAGACGGGGTATTGGCTTCCAGCGCATCGGCAATCGCTAATAAAACTTGGTTTTTCTCTTCTGTTGATTTTTGAGCAAGAATGGCAGCCGCAGACTTGGCTTGCTTACCCATTTGCACCATATCTACAGCTTCGATAAATGTATCAACCATGACAATTCCCTAATTCATTATTTTCAGTCTGATAAGTCGTAACTATCCCACACTTCCCTCAATATTACAACATCCTGACCCGTAAAAAACCTCCGACTTTATGCTAGATAATGACAAACTCAGAATCCATTAAACTGAACTTCATCTCTTGCATAGTTTTATGAGATATAGTGTATCGATAATAAAAAGAGTAGCAGTCTTAGGGAGACAAAATATGCTCTTATCTCGTTTAAATGATAGACAAGTCGTCAATGGTGGTATCATCTTTTCGATATTACTATGTATCGCCATCGTAGCGATGGGCGGAGTCCTCACCCAATTTGACATCATACCACTGCCAGATGATGGTTTTGTCTATGAATGGCAACTACTAGAGTCCGACTCTATGGCGCAACTTACCGCATGGCTCGGTTTTGCAGTCCATCAACTCCTCATCTGGGGAACAATCGTTTATGCACAGAGAAACTATAGCAAACGCGACTACACTAACAAATTACGCCCTGTTAACTGGATTGCAATTGGTATCAATTTGGTATTTGTCATTTTACATTACTTCCAAACTTACTTTTTCTATGATGCTATCGCTCAAGACATTCCCAGTTGGACGGCTCAATTTGCGGTTGCGCTGATGCTGATTGTCATTCTTGGCATGGAAAATCAACGTCGTGGCTTATTCTTCGGTAAAAAAGTTCCACTGCGTAAAGTCTTCACCGATGCACTACGCAAATATCATGGGTACTTTTTCAGTTTTGCTGTGATTTATACTTTCTGGTTTCATCCGATGGTTCCAACATGGGGGCATCTGGTTGGCTTCGTGCATGTGGTTTTGATTATGGTGCAAGGGTCACTGATGTTTACGCGCGTCCATCTGGATACAAAATGGACGTTCATGTTGGAAATCTTGGTATTACCCCACGCCTTCCAAGTTGCGCTCAATCAAGGGAGTGGTATCTGGCGCATGTTTGCCTTTGGATTTATGGCAATCTTCTTGATTACACAGATGCACGGACTCGGACTCAAACCATGGGTACGGCGACTATTCTATGGCTCATTCCTTGTGGTGATTCTCTATGTTTACACCGTGATGGCAGAGCCGTTTCAGGTGAATGAGGTTATCCGCATCCCAGCGATTGAGTATCTGGTGCTATTCATCATGTACGG
>CAYGTY010000260.1:0-7655 GCA_964352825.1 uncultured Anaerolineaceae bacterium | reverse complement strand
TGTACTGTGAGGCATCCATCCCACCGCGTAACTCATCGCAACTCTTCCATATCGAGCTGTAGAGTTCACTTTTCTTGACTGCCATAAAATCCTCAATCTTTTGTATTGGTATTCATATACCTAATAAATATAAATAATGTATGGGGTCGTGTAAATATAATTATACCTAATTCCTATTATTAGATGGTTGATGTTTCGATTAATCTCAGCTCAGATGAAGCGGATATGAAATCAATGATTAAAGTTGTGCTATACTATAGAATATTTGTTCTGTAGATGGTGGGTGGGGTATGACAATTATTGAACGGGTGCTGGGGCGTGGACAAGAATCGGCAATTGCACCACTGAAAGAGATTATCGGGCGTGTAACTTATGTTACGGCATTCTGGAAGCAGTTTCGGGGACATAGTGTTGATGAGACGAAGACAGATTATGCTTGGTGGGATAAGTTCCGACGGGGCAAGCTGGCAGGGTATGAATTTTCGGGATTATTCGCCAAGCCGATTACTGAGATTCTAGCGTCTTGGGTGCTGGGTGAGGTGCTAGAGCCTCGCTTGGTGGATGCTGATGAGTATACCGATAATTTGTTGCAGAAATTCTTCAAGCGGATTCATGGCAAATTGTTGACGGTTGTCATTGATTTATATGGGCTGGGTGACCAGTATTTGATTGTGAATGCAGATGGTAGCTTGAGCATTCCATCCCCTAATTTGGTTGACATTGAGTATGACCCTTTGGATTATCGGAAGATGGTCAAGGTTATCATCACGTCGCGGTTAAAAGATGCGATAGTAACCGATGCGTATACAGAGCGTGAACGTATCATCACGGTGGAGTGGATGAGCAAAGAGCGTAAGGATACCGAGGTCTTCACGTTTGTGAATCTGATTGGGAAGATTCCGATTGTGCATCTAGCAAATGATCGGAGTGGGAACGAGACCCATGGTCGTCCCATCTATGAAGGCTTGCAGAAATTATATAGCCGATATAATGATTTGCTCGCAAAAATGATTGATGGGGCAGAGTTGATGGGGAATCCGATTCCGACATGGGAAGGGATGGACGACATCAATACTACGATTCAAGCGAATCAGACTAGCCCTGTGGATACCTACACCACTGAAGATGGAGCTGAGCAGAACGAGGTGCAGATTGATTTCAATAATCTACCAGCTATCTTTGTTGGGTCGGGTGGGCGGTTTAAGTTTGCGTCACCGGGGGCAGGCTTCACAGATGACATTCGCAATACCTTAAAGTCGATGTTCATTTTGGTGATGGAGCATAGTCGTGTGCCTGAGGCGGTCTGGGGGCTTGAATTATCGTCGGCACGGTCTACGGCTGTTGAGCAACTTAAGACATTTTATATGTATATCGTGCAGAAGCGATTACAGCTTCAGGGCTTGGGTGCGGATAGCGATTTGCAGACTGAGGCTGAGGGTGGCTTGCTGGAATTATGCGATATATGGCTACGGATGCGAGCTTTGTCTGATAGTCGTGTGGTGGTTGGGGCTGTGACTTTGAAATGGTCTGAGTTGGGTCAAGAGGATGCTCAATTGCAATGGCAAAAGAATGAGTCGGCGCATAATAAGGGTGTTCTGACCGATAAGTCGTACCTTGCGAATCTTGGCATTGTTGAAGATGTGGATGCTGAGCTTGAAGGTGCAGAGGAAGAAATGTCGAATGAGGCGGATCGCTTTGAGCAGGATATACAAGACGCACTAAATGCTGAGCTTGACGAGGTGGCGTAGTGGCTTCGACGGCAAATAATCGTCGGGTATTGGCATCGGCACAAAAGGGCTTTCAGCAAGAAATCGTGGAAGCCTATCGCGCACTCACGGAGCGCATCAAGGGTGTGATTATGATTCATGCCGATGGTGAGGGCAATATACCACTGTCTAACCTTAATCGGGTGCAGACACAGGCTGGGGCGATATTGGATAGCTTCTTTGTGGGGGTGGATGGTCGGTCGGCTTATGGTCAGGATGGGGTTACACCACTGGCTATCTATCCTCGAATCCTCAATAAGTGGCTGGCGATGGCACAGGCAAAGATGGTGCTGGCGGAATATCAGTGGATGCGGAAACATATCCCTGATGATATTCAAGATTATCTCATAGGCGCGCGTAGTCGTGGTGTGCCGATTAAAGAGATTACTGATTTGACGGATGAGATGACTGATGCCTTGCGCTTGTTTCGCCCGAACCCGTTGGCAGAATATGAGCCAGCGCATACATGGGTCGATCCTCGTGGGTATCGGCTAAGTGACCGTATCTGGCGTACATCCGTTGAGACACGCATGAAATTAGATTTGTTGCTGGCTGATGGGGTTCAGCAGGGGATGTCTGCTGTGCGGCTGGCAAAATTGGCTGAGCAATTCTTAATCCCTGGTCGGGCGAAGATACGCACAAAAAAACCATATGGGGTTGATGGGTCGTTTGATGCGATGCGATTGGCACGGACTGAAATTGCACGGGCTGGGAATCAGGCGGCGTTTATCTCGTCATATACAAACCCGTATGTTGATAAAATTGAGGTGAGGCGGTCGGCAAGTGGTGACCCGACGTGTACAGTATGTCCACGACATGCAACGATTGGCATCGGTGGGGAGAGATTACGACCTGCGTATTCGATTCATGCGACGAATTTACCTGTGTACCATCCGCATTGTATGTGTACCAGCTATGGGGTGGTGACGGATAGCCCTGAGACAGTAACAAAGAATCTTAGAGCGATTATTGATGAAGCAGGGGAGGGGTTGCCAGCACCTTTAATTACCGCCCTCAAGCCACAGTGGATGTTACATGGGATGCTTCGTGAGCCGATGTATCGAGAAGTGGCTGAGTTTTTGGCACAGAGTATCGGACCTTAGAATGTCCAGCGACCCCTTCTTCTTTTAATTTCTCTTCTCCACGGTATATTTCCCGGTGTATGGGTATAACCCATTCTTTTGTTTCATCTGACCATTGGTAGTGAGGGTAGTAAGTTTCACTCCAAGTTGAGGATTTTGACATACTCCCTCAAGAACCTATTGATGGGTAATGATTAAAACCTTTATTCTAAAAATATCACTTACCAATATAATTTTTATATCATTTCTTATCCATTTTTTAGGGGTTTATCATGGCGACAAAAAAATGCAAGGATTGTAGGGGTAGAGGTAAATGTAAATATTGCAAGGATGGAAATGCTAAAAAACGAAACCCACATCCTCAACCGGGACGAGTAAAAGGTGAGTGGGTAGATTGCCATGTTTGTGGAGGTTCCGGAGACTGCCAAGATTGTGGTGGGAGAGGTTACGTAGACGCATAAAAAGAGGCATGTTTAAAAGAATACGCCTATCACAGACCGAAGAGACTCCGTAAATGGGGTCTCTTTTGGTTTACCCCTCCCGAAAAATCAGGGGGGACTTTGGAGAAGCGAGATTGTATGGGGGGCAAATGGAGAAATTGGGCGGAGGTGAAGATATACCGCGCCCTTACGGGGTTTTGTTAACCTACTTTACTTCATCATCTTCATCATCTATAAGATATCTTAGCTCTTCTTCTGTCGGGATTTGGAATGTCTCTTCATCTTTATCAATATCCCCGAGGAATACATCCTCATCATTGGCGACCTGCTCTGCCTGGAAATTTTCAACCATCTCGTCAAAACGGCTTTCCTCGACATCTTCGTCAATATCTTCGAATAATGTAGCAAGAATATCCTCATCATTGTCCCTGAATGACTCATTAAGAGCATACTTAGTTATCTCTTGATCCGTCATAAGCCAATCTAGCAAGTTTTTATCTAGATTATCCTCATCAACATCTGAAACATCAAAGGATTTAGTAAAGAATTTAATGTTAGTATTAGGAGTCCATAACTTACCATCAGGAAGAGTAGTTTCTTGCAATACTGTATCTGTAAAGTCTGCTCCAGATAGATACGCTCTGGATAAATTTGCCCAACGTAAATCTGCTCCTTTAAGAATCACTTCAATTAAGTTGGCATCAGATAAATTTGCCCAACGTAAGTCAACTCCAGATAAATTTGCCCAACGCAAATCTGCTCCTTTAAGATTTACTCTACTAATATTGGACTTGCTTAAGTTAGCATTCGATAAATCTGCACCACTTAAATTGGATCCAGATAAGTCGATATTCTTGAGTAAGCTATCTTTACCAGTCAACCATCCATTATGCCTCATTCTATCAATTGCTAACTTTGCTGTTTCATTCGACTTGCTTCTTACTTGCCAGGTTAATTCTTCTTTCAACTTAGCTTCTGCTACTTTGTCTTCCCGCCACCTCTCTAAGTAGTATATACCTGTGATAGAAACACCTATTCCTACTACCTCAGGAATCATATTCTCAAGTAATTGATAGTCGTTTGGAATTGAATAGCCAATAACAATACCAAATGTAATACCTAAAATAAAACCAGGTACAATCCAAAGAGCCGAATATCTCTCCCAAATACATTTTACTAAATCCCATCCTGATAATTGTGGGCATACTTTTTCAGCCATAGGTCGATTATTCCGTTCAACTTAAATATTTTATTATAAGATAACATATGGATAATTTTTTATCATTATAGAACAAAGTTAAAAGGTGTGGATTTGCATTAATCGAACACTTGTGCTATATTAATGAAAGCAAAATATAACTTGCAACACGCGCGCGTTGCTAATCTCTTCCGGAAAGGGATTATGCAACGTTTTTTGTTTTCTATGGGAGTGTGTAATGGGAACAGCGGTATTTGAAAAAGTAAGAGAACTAGGATTGGTGACAGCGTTTGGGGGTGGCGAACCATGCCCGACTGTCGCGACGTTGCCGATTGTTGATGTCGAAGCATTGACGGCTGGTGATAATGATCCGTTTTATGTGACCTTGCAGATTTCTGAGGTTGGTCGTCTATCGCAAAACAAGGTTGTTTACGATGACTATCTTGTGACAACAATTGAGGAGACCATTCGCGCAGGTGGTGTTGAGGGTCTGATGGGGCATCTACCTGATGAGGACTTAAGCACGACTTTTCCGCATAGTGACAAATCATCTACTCCGCTCGCAGGCTTTTGGGTAGGTGTATTGCGTATTGGTGAAATACTTTGGGGCAAGGCTTACATACCACCGGGTGACGTACGCAATTATATGCGTCGGGTCAAAGCCACAAACGGCAAGTTGGGTGTGAGTTTTTATGGCAAAGCTATTGTCGAAGTGGAGGATAGGGTTCGCAGACTCCGTGAATTTGAACTAGAGACATTAGACTTTGCTCCCCACAAACGCGCTTCGCTAACCCTCGCAGGGGCTTTTGAAGTGACCAGTGAATTAAACAACAATCGTAGTGATGAGGAGGGCGAGATGCCTGAACCAATTACATTAGAAAATGTTCCTCAGTCTGTTCGTGAGCAGATTCGCCAAGAGGTCTTGAAAGAGACACAGGCGACAGAAAATGCTCAACGGGTTGCTGAGTTGGAGCAACAAGTACAAACACAGGAAGCGACAATTGCAGAGTATCGCGATTATGGTCGTATCGTGACCGAAATCAGCACACAAGTCGAAGATGGTGTTGATATTGTCGAATGGGTACGTGAGATGAACGAAACGATGATTCGTCTTGGTGAGATTCTAGGCTCAAGTGTGAGTATTATCACGCGTGTTGAAGAGTATCACACCCAACTTGCTGAAATGGCACAAGAACGCTTTGCCCATGCGGTCGGCGCACAGGTGGCAGAGTTGACGGATTGGCAAGTGAGTACAGACTCCGCCAAGGGCAAGCTCGATGCGTTACGCGGTGGGCTTCAAGCTCAAATTATCGCACAAATGGGTGCTGGCCAATCGGTTGAGCGTGTGGCAGAAGTTGCACAGTCAGTTTGGGATGGTGGTTATCAGACCATTGCGGAATCCGTACGTGATAGCTTGGCTGGACCGAGTGCGCTAGTCGGTGGGCAAGGATCGATTCCATCCAATTGGAAGGATAAATTGACCTCAGATGAAGGTCGCCAACACTTAAAAGCAAAGTTTGGAGCTTAAGCACATGACACTCATTACAGTTCAAGCAACACGTATTCGCCCTCTTCTCGGTAGCATCACTGGGGCAGGGCAAATGGGGGAAGCCTCACAAATTGGGCAATTGGTCTATGTGGGAAGTGATGACAAATTGTATGAGACCGATGCAACTGATGCCAGTAAAGTCTCTGGCAAACTGGGTTGGCTAGTCGCAGGCAATCAAATCACAGCAGATGGTAGCTTACAAATAGATGAAGCTGTCACCGTTGTATGGTTTGGTCGTGTTGCTGTTGGTGGGGGACTTGACCCGAGCCAAGATTATTATGTCGCCGATACCCCTGGGCGTATGGCAGATGCAGTTGGGACAATCACACGGCGGACAGGGTATGTGGAATCCGCATCGGTCTTCTTTTTCAATCCAGATATCAGCGAGCCAACCAGTAGCTAGAAAGGATCATCGCTATGAGTAGTTTAGGTGCACGCGCTCTATTAGATATTGCGGTTCCCAATGGGGTCGATGCGAATGCTTTATTGCGTTTTGAAATGCAAGACGGCATGACGGCAGAAGATGTCATTGGATATGCAGCCAATGAGATTGGGCGCATCAATCAGGAGTTATTACAACAATATGGGGGACTCATCACTGTTACACAACGTCCCTCTGCTCGTTATCGTCAAGGTGATGGAGACCGAACCATGACCCCTCGCGCAACTGAATTTGCTGAACCCGATCCAGTTCGTGGCGATAAAATCGGTCATATGCTCATCATTGATGATTATCATGATGCCAATGCTTGGTCTAATAAATATCTCAAGCGGGCTGTACGTGAAGATGTACGTGATGACATTATGGAAGTCATTGACCGCTGGCGCAATCGGGTTGATTACGAGGTGATTTCACGCGCTTTAAGTTCAACTGAATATGCGGTTGGCAGTGCGGGCTATTCACCGGGGTGGGCAATCGGGAGTGGCAGTAGCTTAAATTATATCCCCCCTCAATGGCGAGGTTATACACATAGCAGTTCACATTCACACTATCTGCGGACAAATGCCAGCATGAGTTCTAGCAATACAGCCACGATGTTAAAGAACATGGCAAAAGAGCTAGCCCATCACGGTCATACTGGGCGCAAGGTGGCACTGGTCAGTGAAGCCGATTTGGACATCTTCTTAGGCTTGGAAGGCAAGTCACTGGTTGTTTATAAACCGACTGAGTTTGTCTTACATGCAGGGGCAAGTGATGTGACTACCATCAGTGGTGAGTTACAGGGCATTCCCGGTGAATTATTTGCCTATTATCAGACCAGTTATGGGATTGTGGAACTGCGCTACCATGAACGGATTCCGAGTGGGTATGTATTCATGAGCAAATCTTATGGGATCAATGCCTCTCAAAATGGTTTAGCCATTCGTACAGATCCTCATATTGGTGGCTTTGGGTTGTATCTGAACCCTCAACTGAGCCAATCACTTGTACCATCGCTTGAGCAATTGAAGTTTGAAGCCACTCATGGACTGAATGTCAATGATCGTACCAATGGGGTTGCGGCTCAAATTGCTTCAGGGGGAACTAGCTACGAGACCCCAGACATCACATAGGTGAATCATGGTGAAGATTAACTGGGTTGGTAATAGCTTCGGCAAGTATACAGGGTATGGGCGTAT
>CAYGTY010000259.1:0-7740 GCA_964352825.1 uncultured Anaerolineaceae bacterium | reverse complement strand
TTGTCAATAGCATCATACCATCTACGATAAAAGCAAGTTAACGATCGCGTTCACCATATTGAAGCACTGAGATATTTTGACGTTGTAATACAACAAGCTGACCATCTGAGACAAACGCCATATCACTCACAAAGCCATTTTCTTCGAGCGCAAGTGTATTGACGAGCGACTCTTTTGCCCCATAGATTTCGACAACACTTGAACCCCCGATTAAGACTTGTCTATCTTTATCAATGAGGATTGCACCCCGCAGCGAAAAGGTGTCAATGAGGTCTGTATAGCGGTTTATCAATTCGCCATCTTCATCAAATTGAAAGAAAATTTCGCTGTCCTGATTGTAATAATAAAAAAGTCCATCCTGCCCAACCGTAAATTGGTCAAATATGCCAACAGTCTCATCACTTAGGTTACTAAAAAAATCAACGCGTGTAGGTGATGCAATGCTTCCATCGATATTGAGATGATATAAGCTATCGCCCCCAAAGAATTCTGTCGCATAGAATGTTCCGTCGTTTAATGGCACAATCCGACTATAATATTGAGTGCCCAAACTGCCAGCAATTTCCCGAATGAAAGTGTTATCAGCATCATAGATAAAGATAGAGCCCCCATGCGCGACATATAGATTCCCCTGACGGTCAACAGCAAGGTCATTCACAGGTGTCGTTTCACCTGTTTCGATAGTCTCTTCAAAGCGACCCTTCTCATCATAAACATAAACGAAACCATCACTGCCAGCAACATAATATTTCGACAAGTCGTAAGCTGCGCCTAATGTCCGAGGAAATCCAAAATCTTCATCTTCAACCGATACATCAAAGAATAGCAATGTTCGCCCAAAATTTTCAGGAACATCATCTTGTGCGCTGAGTGGCAAGCACCATACGACGCATAGTATCAGCAGAATAAGTGGTGCAATCTGTTTCATGACATCTCCCTACAAAACTACTCAATCATCATAAAAACAATAAACCAAACTATCCTTATTATAGGGTAGGATGGGGTGTGTCACAATTTTTTGCTTTTCAAGATGAGTTGTGTGATTAGCGTTCTGCGAGTTCATCAAGAAGCCATTGATGAACTATCATGAGTTGCTCAATACGTTCAATATCTTGGTCGGTATCAGGGTCTAGTGAGGGATCTCCAATATGGCAAAGTGGCAACCAATCGGCAAATTCTGGCATATCCATCTTACCCTCAGTCAAGCGTAAAATAACATCTAAAGCATCGTGTGCATCCCATGTCACATCATAGCCATTCACATTGACCATAAAAATAGTAGACAGGGTTGCGGTGCGTTTGTTGCCATCAGTAAAAGGGTGATTACGGGCAACACTGTGCATCATAGCCGAAACTTTTGCTTGCAGGCTTTTGTAGGCATCTTCACCAAAGGCACTTGAAGCAGGGCGAGCAACAGCCGCTTCTAACCGCTCACGGTCACGAATTTTTAGCTCACCCCGTAAGATTTTCTGATTGTTCAACACCTTGCCATTAATGAAGATTAACTCATCAGCCCGTAGGTAACGCACAGATGGAATCAAGATGCCTTCCACTAAATAGCTCCCATTTGGTCGGTATCTTCTTCGCCGAATAGTGGCGGAGACCCTTCATTGGGGTCACGGGTCAACAGTGGGTTGTTGGCTGGGACTGCTGGCATCGAGTTGGTATCAGGACGCATGACTGGCATTTGACCTGTATCAGATGGATAAGCAGGCATCGCTCCTGTGACAGGGCGGAAAGAACCTGTTGATTGAGCAAGAATACGATTCATGCGACGGCGGAAAACAGCAAAATAGATGAACACGCCCAAAATCACCATCACACCGACCATCACAATTGCGCCAATCGCACCAAATAAGATACCTTGTAAGGCTCGGTCTTGGTCTTCTTCAGTGAAGGTATTGGTTGTAGTCGTGCTTGTGTTTGCCCCTGTGGTAATGACTGTACCACCAAAATCAAAACGGGTTGGGACAGACTGCGGAACAACTAAAGCACTGAATTGTGTTGGGGTTGTGGCGCTATAATCGGCACTCGTCACAAGTACGCTATAATCGCCCGCTAATAAATTCTGGAAACAGATAACACCTTGCCCTGCATTCGGAGAGTCTTCTAGTAATTTTGCGTCAATTGTGACACTTAGCGCGCTCAGCAAATTGACCCCAATCCCCTGTGTAATTAAGGGTTCGTTGGAATCGAAGATACCATTACTATTACGGTCTTCAAACGCACGGATGCAAATTTGACCATCTCCTGCTTCCTGTGCCAATACAGAGGGGAGCATCAGGCAGAGTAGAGCGAGTGTGATTAGGGTTGTTATCCACTTCATCAATTGATTGTCCTTGTCTTGCTTTCTGTTGTTAGCGAATCATTCAAATCTTATCATATGATATATTGTAGGGATAACTCGGCGAGTTGCCCCTACTGTCTATTACCCACGACGCATTAAGAGCGATGCCCCCATGCCGATGACCAATACCGCTGCCGCCAAACCAAAGACGATTAACCCACTATAATCGGCGAGGTCATTATCCTCAGTTGCTGCCCCTGTTTCGGGTGGTGCTTGGGTCGGTGGATTCGGATTTACTGTTGGCATTGCCAAAACTTCCAGCCCTTGCTTCGCCCCGAACTGTACCGTGATGGTTTCGCCATCTTCTAGGTTAACACGCAATAAAGGCGATGTTGTCAAACCGTATCCCTCAGGGGCTGTTCCTTTGAGAGTATAACGACCTGCGTCTAATTCATCAAAGCAGAAAGGCTCAGATTCGCCATCGGTTGCATAAGTCGAGACTTCAGCATTTTCGCTATCCGAGAGAACAATGATCCCATCCGCTAAATAAGGTTCATTCGCCTCAAGTACCCCATTTTGGTTATCATCAGTGAAGATACTGACACAAATCCCTGGGTCAAGCAGAGTTGGGTCTGCCACTTGTGCATCTGCCTCGGTGACGGGTGCAGTTGGTGCAGGGGTTGCCGTATCAGGGATCGGTGTTTCCGTTGGTGTGTCTGACGGTGTTGGACTTTCCGCAGGGGTCTCGGTTGGTTCAGGCGTTTCTGTAAATTCTGTAATGACTGCCCCAAATGATTCTTCGGTTTCTTCGATAGCAGGGTCTTCGGTTTCCACAACATCAGAGGCTTCTTCGGTTGTGACCACGCCATTATCGTTTGTATCGTCGGATTCGGTATTGGGGTCAGCTGGGACAATCGTTAACACTTGCCCAATCTGTAGAAATGACCCTCGGTTCAATCCATTTAATTCCAATAATTCTGTAACAGGTACACCATAAGCCACAGCAATGGATGCAAGTGTATCACCAGAGCCGACGGTATGCTTGATTTCACCGTCATCCTTACCACTTTGGGGTACAACAAAGGCAACACCACTCGGTTGGGGTGGGGTCGGGACAACTACAGAAGCACCACCACCGCTACCGCCTGTTGGGACTTCACCTTCGCCCACAATGATTAATTCTGCATCGTCGATATAAACAGCATTTGGGTCATTGGGCCATGTTTGAGTGGCATAAATAAAGAGTGTCACTGAACCACCTGTTGCGGTATGTTCAATACTAATCTGTTGATATTCGTTGCGTTGTTTTGTCCAGCCAGACCATGTAATCGCGCCATAGACATTTGTACCGACATTACTCCCAATCCCGATGCGGACTTGGGCGTTTGCACCATCTCCATTTTCGATGAGTACCCATGCTGTGCCACGCACAATCGCACCTGCTGGAATGTCATTCACTTGTTGGAGAGCCGCCGCTGTAAACGTGCCCCCACCTTTGGAGATACTTTGAGCATTCGCACCAGAGCGTTTAAAGTAGCTACTGTGTGGGAAGGCATTCGGGGCAACATTCATCCATGCTTCCGTGCGGGGGGCATCTGTCCACCATCCATCCCAACCAGCAGGAAAGGTAAAATCACCACGTCCCATACGTCCACTATAATTGGATTCAAATCCGGGGTTTTGTAGTAAATTTTGCTGTGCTTGTACAGGCAAAATACTGAGTAAGCACAGGGTCAGGGTGATAAGGATATGTCGTTTTGTCCATCGCCGTATCAAATTGTTTTCTCCATCACTTGTATTTATATCCCGTTATTTATCTTGTAACGGTTCTTGCAGGCGCGATTATAACACGCTCACAAATGGATGTTATAGGGGTATCTAGTGTGAGCGTAGGTAAATCGTGGGATAGGAAGTTTGCACCATTTGCTGTTTACCTGCATATAAGGGTTGTACGATCCTCAAAACGCACACCTATCCCTGCGCTGTTTGGTGGAGTGGGGATTTTTCTTTTTCGACTATGTCTGTCTGTTTGGGTTTATCCATGAGGCGGTGTTCGGCAGACTGTGTATGTATCATCTCAGCGACACGAGCTTGTTCTGCACCGAGGTAACGTCCACGTCGATAGAGTTCGCGTAAACGGCGGATATAGAGAATCGCTGTGACAAGGAGAACCATTGTTATCACACCAAATACAGCAACCATTGTTAAACCCACAGACTGAAACCCAAACGATATCGAGCTTAATCCTGATAATATACCCATAACAGACGACAACAAGGCAAATACAATGAGGGGTGACATGAATATAACCGAACACCCACCTAAGCCAACTTCGCGGCGCATATTTGATTTTTTCTTTTTGGTATCTGTCATCATCACCCGTTTTACTCTTTCTCAGACGCACGAATTTTAGGATGTTTTAGAGATGCACTTTGATTGGATGCCATTCTAGCAGGTGAGTTTGATTTATCCATCAAATGGTCTTTGGCAATTTGCATATTCATCATATCAGCAACGCGCGCTTGTTCACTATCAAGATGTTGCCCACGTTGATAGAGTTCACGTAAACGGCGTATAGACAGATAGCCAACACTCAGATAAATCGCGGTGATAATGCTAAAAACAACCACCATCTCAATACCATAACGATATTGAAAGCCTCCAATTTGCATATATTGGATACCTCTGATGAGTGTCCAAACAGACATCACAAATGCAAAGAGAATCATTGGGGACATCAATAGAATTGTACAGCCACCTATCCTGACTTCACGGCGAATATTGGATTTTTTCTTCTTTGGCGATAAAGTCACTATATTACCTTATTATCGTTTTGCTTAACTTAATTTAAGCAGGTTTATAGATAGCAAGCAAGCGATAAGGCATAGTACATTGGTAGCCTATTCTAGGTGGGTCAAAACTATGATAAGCTATAAGGAGGGATAATCATGCCCTCTCTTCAAACTAGTTATAACAAGGTATACCGATGGAATTAGGTGAGGTTTCAATCAAACAGCTTAGCGAGTTGGAACAGCAGATAACACAATTGCTCAAGACCATGCGGAACGCCAAGTTGAATGAAGATGATGTTTATACTCAACTCCAAAAGTTTGAGCAAGACATCTCTAAAGAACGTCGCGAACGCTTCGACGAAAACAACAGCCGCTATAATGGCTATTAAGTAACCGACTTTACATAGAATAGACAGACATTTTCACGATAACAATCATCAAATATGCGCGCTTCCGACATTAGCATCAGTTCAATATCTGTCTCTAAATTCATTTTGTAGAGGTATGTCCATCCACGCAATAATACACATTTTCAACATAGATTATAAGTAAAACCAAAATTGACTATATCTTTTCCATAAAAAAGTTGGTACAGTTATATGGCAATGTGAACAAATGAGATAATTTCATCTCTACACATGGGTGCAATGGTTAGGCACCTAATACCTAAGAGAAAGTAACAGTCTATACAAACTATGATAATCCACTTTCAGTGTATCGAAATTGTGATGACTCGTGAACAAGCTCTCCCAATATACGACCCAATGAGAGTAACATCTTAGTACGGCTCGGTATTGCAGGTTAACGCAAGACCTAATAACAAAGGATAATTTACAATGGCTGAACGTACAAAAGGTACTGTCAAATGGTTTAATGAGAGCAAAGGCTACGGCTTTATCTCCCGTGAAAATGGCGACGATCTCTTCGTCCACTATTCAGAAATTCAAAGCTCAGGCTACCGCACACTTCAAGAAGGTGCAGCAGTTGAGTTTGAAGTCACACAGGGACAAAAAGGCCTCCAAGCGAGTGCTGTAACATTAGTAGAATAATTTGACTCTAAATCGAACTATGATGGGTTAACGCTCATCATAGCCAAATAAAGCGGGCAATCTTATTTATAGGGTTGCTCGTTTTTGATTTACAGAGGTTATCAATCTGTAAATAATTGGATTTTTTCGGCAGTCAGAATAGATTCCAACCCTACCTAACTATTGTTATTCGTAGGGCTGAGACCTGCCTCAGCCGAAAACACCTTCTAAAGACTTATCGAATCTTAGATTTTGGTATACCTTCTCATTCAGTACGGTCTCGGCAATAGATTTGTATACTCTCTTGTAAAATCTGTGCCAACTGCATCACTGACTCCATATCAACCCATTCTTCATCGGCATGAATCCCATCACCCGTCGGACCGATAATCACAGTTTCCATCCCTGCATCTGCCAATAGTGCGGAATCCATCCACCATAGTTCACCATAAATATCTGGCTCAGTCGATAGAATCTGTGATGCCGCTTGTTTCACCACTTGGACAATCTCGCTTGATGGGTCGATTTCATAAGGATTGCGACTAAAGAAGATTTTTACGCTTGCTTTAAATTGAGGGTCTTGGGCGGATAGCTTATCCACAATGGCTTGGATTTGAGCCGTCACCGCATCCAATGTATCATCGGGCAAGAGACGGCGTTCCAACTCAATCCGACAACTAGCTGAATAAACCGACTGTGATGTGCCCCCTTGTATCAAAGGGACATGAATCGATGCCGTACCCAATAGCGGATGCTCGTCACCTGCCAGTAACGCCTGCGATAATCTTTCAATTTCAGATAAAACACGCCCCATATGGAGGTTCGCATCAATCCCTTCATGATGTCTTGCGCCGTGTGCTGCTCGTCCATAAGTGATGACTTCAATCCATGCAAAACCACGATGGGCACGGCAGATACGTAAATTGGTCGGCTCAGTTAGAATTGCACCATCCGCCTGATAATGCTGAACAAGATGCTCTGTCCCCTTGCTTCCATACTCTTCATCAATCACAGCCGTAAAGATGACATCCCCAGCCAGCCTGACCTCTGCATCCATAAAACCCTTCATGACAGTCAGCATCGCAGCAAGGCTGGCTTTCATATCATATGCACCCCGTCCATAGAGTTTGCCGTCACGTAGGTCGCCAGAAAACGGCTCAGCCATCCCCGTGATACCGACGGTATCGGTATGGGCGTTCAACAATAAGGATTTACCACCACCTGTACCTTTCAAAATTGCGACCACATTACTGCGACCTGCTTCAACCTCATGCACAATCGGAGTCAGCCCAATTTGTTTGAGTTGTTGGGTGAGGTATTCTGCCATCTCACCTTCCCCATTTGCTCCAATTTCTAAATCGGAGTTTATCGAATTGATGCGTACCATCGCCTGGGTTTGCTGGATAAGATAATCATTATCTAAGCTAATCTGTGTCATCGTATATGTCCTTGACGGTTCAAGTATTTTTGGATTCTCACGGTAAGCTGAATACATTCAATTAGATATATGCTTTTCGAACTTAGTTGCTTAAACGCAACTCAGCTTACTTAATAAACGAACGTTAATTGTTATACTCTATGCCCCCGATTATAATAGAAGTAACTCATATTGATAAGAAGGGGTACACAATGC
>CAYGTY010000258.1:0-7860 GCA_964352825.1 uncultured Anaerolineaceae bacterium | reverse complement strand
GGTTCACTATCTCCTGTAGCCATGATTGTGATTTGCTCAATGTTGCATAAACGTTGGAAGATATAGCTATATGTTTCGATGTTATTTGTCGTTGTGCTCGCAATCGCAGAGATACGTTTTCCGGGGTCAACATTGTATTCCGTTCGCGTATTGCGAACCCCTTTAACTAAGTCCAGATAGATATTCATTTCTGCTTCAATTTCTTCATTTATTAATGTTTTGTCAGTGGTAGGCCACTGCGCTAGCATTAAGGTTTGTCCATCATGTGGAATATAACGCCATGCTTCTTCTGTCATAAATGGCATGAAGGGGTGTAGCAAGCGTAGACACACATCCTGAACATAAACTAAAACTCTTTGAACATTTTCTTTCTCTTCAGCACTTCCGTTATACATCGCATGTTTACTGATTTCGAGATAATAAGGTGCAAACTCATCCCACATAAATGACAATATGTGACCACCAGCCTCACCGTATTGATAAATATCAAATAGATGTTGAACGTTAGAGATAAGTCGGTGAATACGGCTGAGTATCCAGCGTGAAGGCAGGTCTAGTTTGTTAATTTCAGGTAAACCTAGCTCAATTTCACCTTCGATATTCATATTAATGAATGAGGTAATCTGCCAGATTTTGTTAATGAAACGGAATGTATGCTCTACGCGGGCTTCATCTAAGTTGACATCATTTCCTGGTGTACCACTGGTCAATAATGTGAAGCGTAATGGGTCTGCACCGAACTCATCAATAACAGTTAATGGATCGATTACATTACCTAGTGTTTTACTGAATTTTTTACCATCTTTATCCCTGACCAAACCATGCAAGTAAACCGTGTCAAATGGGGATTTATCTGTAAACC
Organism: uncultured Anaerolineaceae bacterium; assembly: GCA_964352825.1. GTDB lineage: Bacteria > Chloroflexota > Anaerolineae > Aggregatilineales > Phototrophicaceae > UBA6055. The sequence continues at coordinate 6,998 of CAYGTY010000258.1, read as the reverse complement.
ATAGTCCCATCATAATCATCCGTGCGACCCAGAAAAACAGAATATCATGTCCTGTTTCCATAATTTGAGTTGGATAATAACGCGCAAGGTCATCTGTTTGTTCAGGCCAGCCGAGTGTACTAAAAGGCCATAGACCGCTACTAAACCAAGTGTCCAAAACATCTTCTTCCATTACCCAGCCGTTGCCTTCAGGTGCTTCGCGCCCAACGTAAATTTCACCTTGTGGGTTGCCATCTTTTTCGCGATACCATGCTGGGATACGATGCCCCCACCATAGTTGACGACTGATACTCCAATCATGGATATTATCAAGCCAATTATAATAAACTTTTTCAAAGCGTTCAGGAACAATTTTGATGTCACCTGACTTCACTGCCTCAAGTGCTTTTTCTGCAAGTGGCTCAATTTTTACATACCATTGGGTACTCATCATCGGTTCGATAACTTCGCCCCCACGTTGGCTACGTGGAATACGGGTTGTATAGGGTTGGGTCTTGATGGTTAAACCCACCTCTGTCATATCATCCCAAAGTTGTTGACGGCAATCATAGCGGTCTAGTCCTGCATATTTACCGCCTTGCTCATTAACCGTTGCGTCTTTATTGAGGACACTTATCAATGGCAGATTATGTTTTTGTGCGATTTCATAGTCATTGAAATCATGAGCAGGTGTAATTTTTAATGCGCCTGTACCAAACTCCATATCAACATACTCATCGGCAATAATTGGAATTTCTCTACCGAGGATAGGAACATAGGCGTTTTTACCAATGAGATGTTTATAACGGTCGTCATTTGGATTTACCGCAACAGCGGTATCACCTAAAATGGTTTCTGGACGGGTTGTCGCAACAGGAATAAACTCGTCACCTTCAACGGGATAGTTGAAATAGAATAGGCTAACTTCTTCTTCAACTGTTTCAACTTCAAGGTCAGATACAGCCGTTTGTAAGCCCGGACTCCAATTGACTAAACGGGGGCCGCGATAGATAAGTCCTTGTTCCCATAATGTGATGAAGGCTTCTTGAACTGCATCGGATAAACCATCGTCTAAAGTGAAACGCTCACGATCCCAATCACAACTTGCGCCAAGACGACGCAACTGACCGATAATTGTTCCACCTTTTTCTTCTTTCCATTGCCATGTGCGTTTTAAAAACTCATCATAGCCGACTTCTTGCCGACTTGTTCCTTCATCACGCAACATTTTTTCGACTTGCAGTTGTGTAGCGATGCCTGCATGATCTGTCCCCGGTAACCAGAGTGCAGCTTTCCCACGCATTCTTTCATAGCGAATCATGGCATCTTGGATCGCATACATAGCGTGACCCATGTGTAAACTACCTGTTACATTCGGTGGGGGCATACTGATGACAAATGTTTCTGCGTCAGCATCTGCGGCTTCTGGCTTAAACCAGCCATTTTCTTCCCACCATGTGTAGAGGCGTTTTTCTGTCTCTGCAAAATTAAAGTTTTTAGGCATATTTGTTTCTGCGGTGGCTTTCATTTGTTTCCTTTCTGCCGATTAGCCTGATAATGGCTTACGAGCTGTAATGATTTGTTCCCAACGATCAGATAATTGTTCAATTTCTTCAAAATTTTGTTCGAGTAGTACGACTTTGACTTCATCGGTTGATAATGGTCGAAACTGGACTGTCCGCTTGATGGTTTGATAATTGTCGTGTTCTCCACGTATCATGAATAAATTTTGTGTTGCAATAACAGGTGGTCCACTTTCCCATTCCCAAATGTCAAAGGTGACGAACTCCATGTCATCATCTGTTTTATGATTAAAACCAGGAAGGAATTGAGGACGATGTTCTAACATTGCGTCAAAATCTCTTAACCCAATAACAAGGACCCCCCCCGGTCTCAATAGATCATAAAATGATTGGATGGTTGCCTCAATTTCCGCATCTGTTAGTAGATGTGGCAAACTGTTGCCTTTACAGACAATTGCATCATAAGGTCCTTCCACCACATCAGTTAATGTCATAAAGTCTCCCACTCTCCAATCGACTGTGACATTATGAGTAGATGCAATCTCACGAGCTTTTTCTAATAATCCTTGGCTTGGGTCAACACCTGTAACATTAAATCCCAAACTGGCAAGGGGAACAGCCTGCGTACCCGGTCCACAACCGACATCAAGAATTGTTTCGATTCCCTTCTTACGGAAGATTGAGCGTAAGGTAAGTCCCTCACGTTCCAGTTGGATGCTCCAATCTTTGTAAAATAGCGAATAGAAATCGGCAATGGCATCATAAAACGCTGTTGTTTTGGTATCCATAACACTCCTATAAACCAAAAAAACCTCTGCCCTATACAAGGACGAAAGGTTTATCTCTCGCGGTACCACCTTGTTTCGATAGATATAATATTGATTATCTATCGCACTCGTAGACGCTATAACGGGCGTATCCCGACCCAATTCTACTCACAAATGCTTTCTTTTGGGTAACTCCGAGGCGACTTTCGATATTCTTACACAAACAGGTTTCCAGCCAATGACCTGTAATCTCTATTGTGGGGAGATATATATCTACTCTTCCTCATCACAGCTTTTTATATGTTATTGTTTTGGTGCATATCCTATCATGTCTTTATTGATTGCGTCAACTATTTACCTCAGGTCAGTTTCAGATTACTCGTCTGCTTGTTCAACTAACATACTCCGTATACGGTCGGCAATCATATCTATCGCGACGAAGTTGAAACCGCCTTCAGGGATAATCACATCAGCATATCGTTTGCTGGGTTCAACAAACTTAAGGTGCATGGGGCGCACAGTGTTGAGATATTGATCAATGACAGATTCTACTGATCTTGCTCTCTCGGAAATATCACGTTTTAATCGTCTAATGAAGCGTATGTCTGCATCAGTATCGACGAAAATCTTAATATCTAATAGTTCACGTAATTCACGTTCCGTGAAAATTAAAATGCCTTCAACTAATATGATAGGTTGTGGTCCGACACGTTCTGTTTCGGGTTTTCGGCTATCTGTTGTAAAGTCGTATATTGGAATCTCTACAGACTCGCCTGCTTGTAAGCATTTGACATGCTCAATCAATAGCTCTGTGTCGAGTGAATCAGGATGGTCAAAGTTGATTTTTGCGCGTTCATCTACTGAAAGATTAGCAAATTCTTTATAATATGCGTCATGTGGCAGGCAAGCAATATGCTTCTGTCCGACACGCTCGATAATCTGGTTGGATACGGTCGTTTTTCCCGACCCAGTACCGCCGGCAACACCGATTGTGATGGGACGTTTGAATAATGAACCCATGAATTTAATCCTGTGATGACCCAACAAAAAAACCCGTGACTATGACGGGCAATTGATTAGCCACCCATGGGACTTGAACCCATAACCTACCACTTACGAAGCGGTTGCTCTGCCAATTGAGCTAGGGTGGCAATTTACTAATCAGATTATAACAGTGACATTATTGGCAATCAAGTATATAAATCTAGCATAAATATGTTTGATAATTGGCGTTTTGTTTGAAATAAGAGACTTGATGTTAACTTGCTACCTCTATTTATGGCGACTATAATCCAAATATATAGATGCGATATATTAATTACACAGATTTTATCTGAAAGATAACGAGAATGACACAATCTGATGTGGATGCACAGTCAATTTTACATGATGCGATACGTACAATCGCCGAAGACCCAACAGGAAATAATACAATATCATATATTTTGAATGCTATTGTTCAACTATCATATGCTGATGCAGGACTTTTTACTGTGTTTAATGAAGCTGAAACACTCATCACAGCAAACATAGCTGTTACTGATGTTGTGATGGATGATTTGACACGGATTTTACAAGATTATGTTGATGACCTATATGTTGGTACTGATATTCCTGATATGTTTGGAGATGTATTTCATGGTTGGATGATTATACCGATTATGCAAGAAGGATTATCAGTTGGTGCTTTAATATTGTTTTATGGTAATCAACTTGAGTTTCCAGATCAACTGAATCAGATACTTGAATCACTTATTAATTTGTTACGAATTATCACTTCGCTAGTGCGTTTAAAGGCACAGCATTTACGGCACAATCGTAACCGCCAAGAGTTTTTGCGTGTTGTGACACATGATATGCGCTCTCCGCTAACATCGATGCATGGTTTTGGTAGCATGTTAGAATCTGATATGGCAGGGGATTTGAATGACAAACAAAGTCACTTCCTCAGTAAGATTATGTCAGGAATAGCGCAACTCACATTGCAGATTGACAATATGCAAGATGCTGGACGTTATGATCCTGAAACAGGGTTTTATGAGATGTCCCGCGCCCCAACAGATTTAATCGACCTTGTCGAACGTTTAGTGGAAAATGCTCTAATTCCTTCTGATAAGCAAAGCCTTCAATTGAAATTTCATGCTGATGCAACACTACCTATTGTCAATGTTGATTCTGCAATGGTTGAGCGTTCAGTGGTTAACTTAATTGATAATGCCGTTAAATATACACCTGATGGTGGTCAAATTGATGTATATGTGCGCCATGTGGAAGATGATATTATCATTGCTGTAGAAGATAATGGTTATGGCATTAGTGTAGACGACACTTCAAAATTGTTTAATCGACACTTTCGAATTCATCGCCAAGAATATAAACGAATTAAAGGTAGTGGTTTGGGGTTATTTATTGTTCGGAGTGTTGCTCGTAAACATAATGGGGACGCTTGGGTGGAAAGTGTGGAGGGCGAAGGAAGCACTTTCTTAATAAGGATTCCACTTGCAGGTAAAAATCTTCTAGGGGGTGAATAGATTGCATGTTTCTGATATATTCTAGCAATTAGAACAATTGTTTAGAGATGTAGATTATGTCAATTTCTATTCTTCCTGAAGATGTTATCGCGAGGATTGCGGCTGGTGAAGTTGTTGAACGCCCAGCTTCTGTCGTAAAAGAATTGATTGAAAATTCCCTTGACGCGGGTGCGGATGCCATACATATTGAGGTGACTGCCAGTGGTCGCCAATTAATTCGTATTAGTGATAATGGTAGTGGTATTCTCTCGGATGAGATTGTTATTGCATTCAAACGCCATGCTACCAGTAAACTGCGCGACACAGATGATTTAGAGCGTTTGCTGACTTTAGGGTTTCGCGGTGAAGCACTTGCTAGTATTGCTGCTGTTAGCCAAACGACTGTGATTACACGTCACCGTTCTGAAGATATGGGCATCTCCCTCAAAATGAATGGTGGTTCGATACAGCACAATAAACCGATTGGCGCACCTGCTGGTACAGTTATCACAATTGAAAATCTCTTTTTTAATACTCCTGCTCGACTCAAATTTTTAAAAAGCGACAATACCGAAAAACGCCATATACAAACAATCGTGACACGTTATGCAATGGCATATCCACATGTACGTTTTGTCCTTAAACAAGATGGTCGTGAACAATTCCGTTCATCTGGGAGTGGTGAATTAGCTGATGTGGTTGTTAAGGTTTTTGGCTTAGATAATTTCAAACGTATGGTTGAAGTTTCTAGTGAGGAAATTGGCAAGGGTGGTTATCCTAAAATCGAAGTATATGGCTATGTATCCGAACCATCACTTAGCCGCAATGACCGTTCTCGGATTATCTTATTCATCAATGGTCGTGCCATACAAGATAATGCACTAACTCATGCAATTACACAGGCATATCACGCGATGATGGATTCTGGACGTTATCCGCAGGGAGTCTTGTTGCTGACAATGCCGACTGATTTTGTCGATGTGAATGTACACCCGACAAAAGCTGAAGTACGTTTTAAAGACTCTAATCAAGTATTTGTTGCTGTTCAACGTGCTGTGCGTCGTGCAATTTTAGATTTAGCTGATGCGACCCATGACCCTGACCAATGGTCTGATACTGGATTTACGAATGATCGCATCGAATATAATAATAATCGTCAACTGAATATGCCTATGCGGTCACCTGATTACGGACGATTTCGGGATTATGATATTGATGATGATAATGCGGATTTAGATTATATTCCTGAGGGAGCAGATTCACCTGATAGTCCACGTACCTTGCCATTATTACGTGTGGTTGGTCAAGTTGGTGCTGTATATATCATTGCAGAAGGACCAGCAGGGATGTACCTCATTGATCAAAATGCTGCTCATGAAAGAATCTTATATCAGCAAATTTTGTCTGACTTTGAATCTGATAAGCTCAAAACCTTTTCTCCACAAGACAGTCTAACGGTTTTATTATCTCCAGAAGATGCTAGCTTACTGGTCGATTTAGGCGATGAATTTGCTCAGTTGGGGTTTGAAATTGAGGTATTTGGACCGAATACCTTTGTCATTCGGACAATGCCACAAGTGATTGCTGGACAGCCTATAGACCAAGCATTGCGTCAAATTTTGTCGAGCGTGCGGAAATCTAGCAAGACGATAAGTGATATTATGAAAGCTATTGCCAAAATAGGTGCGCTGAAATCAGGTCAAATCATGCAGACGGACGAAATGCAATCTCTCATCCGTCAATTAGAGCGTTGTCCGTCCCCTTATGAATCGCCTTCAGGACAGACAACAATGGTACATATGAGCCGTGAACATCTCGCAAAAGAGTTCGGGCGCGGTTAGTTAACTCAGTGCTGGGAATACCCCAAATAGATACAATGGCAATAAGCCTGCTACAGCGATAAATGCAAGAAATACCAATGTAATTGTTACGAAGTCTAAACCTTCGGATTCTTGTTGACGTGGCGGTGGATTCACAGGTGCATATCCGCCTGTGACTGTCCGATTATAACTTCCATCTGGGTTATAAGGGCTAGGTGGACTAGGGACTTGTTTCGCATAATTTTGCTCCATCGGTTGTGGTGGCGCAATGTAGGGTGAATTACTGCGTTGGGTGGGTTGTGGGGGCATTTGTGGTGCTGCACCATAGCGATAAGTCTCCTCATTTGAGACTGGTTTTGGAATGTTGGGCGGGCGTGATGCGGGTTGCTGTTGTGGGGG
>CAYGTY010000257.1:0-7907 GCA_964352825.1 uncultured Anaerolineaceae bacterium | reverse complement strand
AGACCAATGAAGCCCGACGTTTATTGATGTTTTCATCTTGAGCTAGAGCTTCTAAAAACACTTGCCAACTATCCCAATCCGATAATAAATCCTTATCGTTGAAGATAGATTGGCAGGTACTATCTACCTCTGCCCATCCTTCTAATAGTTCTAACCAGTTATCGAACTGCGAGAGGGGGAGTTGTCTTCTATGTTGGGGAAACTTCGCGAGTAGGGTTTGGGATGCACAGCGTTCCTCATAAGAAACCCCATGATAGAGCAAATCGCATAATGCCAACCAATCATCATAGCTCAGATCTTTGTGGTCAGCTATCCAATCCAATAGTATCTGACGGCGTTCTGCATTTTTCAGCCCATACCATATACGCGGTGTTCCCAAATGCTCAGGACGTTGACCCGTATCTGTACGGGGTCTTTCCAATTGCTGAAACTGTTCAACCAGATAACGATGATCTTGATTCATGAGTCTTGCCGTTTGTTCCGTAACCAACTGAGCGCATTTTCTGCCAATCGCTCGACTTCAGATTTGGGTGCATTCTTAGCCAAACAGTTATCCAGCAATACTTGCAATTCATCAGGCTGGACATCCCCCTGTGTCCCAATCGCCACAAACTGGGATAATTGAGCATCTTTATGCCATTCTTCCAGTTTAAGCTCAACCCGTTTCCCGACAATATGTAAGATAGCACGTCGCTCTGGTTCGTCTGCTAAGAAGAAAAATCCCTTCGCCCGATAAACGCCTAAAGGTAGTTTTTCCGTCATATACTTCAATGCTTTAAAAGATAAGGGTTCTTCACTCACCCAATTCCATGTATCGAAGATAATGGCGTGGTCAGTATGCGAATGATCGTGATGATGCTCGCTAGCTTCATGAACATGTATATCTGTCTTCGGGCGGTTTAATGCCTCATCCATACTGAAATGACCTGTATCAAATAATAACTCTAAAGGCACATCACAATGGGATGCTTCAATCACCCGTGAGCGAGGCATCAATTTATAGATATACTGCTTTAGTTCTTCTAATTTTTCAGATGAGACCAAATCGACTTTATTGATGATGATAACATCTGCCATCCCAATTTGATTCATCGCCAACACACGATGCTGATACTGCACATCAATAAACTGCTCAGCATCAATCACCGACACAATGCTATTGATTTTGACTTGTCGCATATAACGAAATGCTAGTGCAACATCTATTGTGTCTGATACACCACTTGCTTCGACAATAATATAATCAGGTGGGTCTTCACGTTGGATAAGTCCCAATGTCGCATCCAATAAATCATCCCGTATCGTACAGCAGATGCACCCATTTGAGAGTGTAATCGTATCTTCTTCATCGCTGACATCCACAATCAAGGCTGCATCAATATTAATTGCACCAAAATCATTGACCAAGACAGCGATTTTCATTTCATGTTCAGCATTCAGTATGCGATTCAGTAGGGTTGTTTTGCCAGCACCGAGGAATCCCGCAAGTACGGTTAAGGGTGTGACATGCTCTTGTAGATTTGTCATAGTGTCGATTTCTAACTTGTTTATAATTTGGGTTTTATAGTATCTCTGACCATTTGTGCATAAGCAACACATTGTTTATCCATATTATGTAAGTAGCTATAGCCGAGGGCATCACCCACTTGGGTAGAAACTTCACGAAATAAATCAATGGTGGCGAACAAAGCATGCCAATTATCTTCGATGTCAGCACCCACATAAGTTTTTTCTAATTTTTGCCATAAAGCAGATGGTAGTTTTTGCTTCAATCCTCGCCCAAGAACCCCAGCCGGAACTGCCCAATTATATTGAACCTCAATCCACCATTCCACCATTCGTAGGAGAAATTGGTGTTTCATATCAGAATCAAGACACCATTTCGCAGGTAATAATTCATCACGCCATAAACATTTCGCCACATACGGGACATCACTAAAGAAATCTTCAATGACCTTAAGATAAGTTTTTTCGCTTGGTTTTTCAGGTATATATAGGGTATAAGTTGCTGACGGTAAATTCTGTGTGATGCCATCTTTATCTAATAAACGAATGTAGCCGTCATCAAAATTAGCAGGCAATGTTCCCCGAGAGACAATTTCTTGCATAAGTTCGATTGACCAAATTGTAAAGTCGATATGTAGATTGTTCTGATATTGAATGACATTCCGAATCTGGTCTAAATCATATCCAGATAATGGCTCAGGTTCATCCCAATAGGTAACAATCACGTCGCCAAAATCATCTATCCATTGTTTATCTTGAAAAAAGGGTGCAATATCTTCGACAATAATAACCACATCAAAATCAGAAAAAATGTCAGTTGGAGAATTGGGGTTTGCGTGTGACCCTGTGAGTAGCACCGCATGAACGTCAGTACGATTTGTACCCCATTGGATGAACATATGAATGTTGCTTTGCTTATCCAAGTTTTTTACTCTATCTTCTGTTAAACAAGTACCATATCAAGAAATAGCAAAGGGTCGAAAAACTCGACCCCATACAGTACATCGTCGCTATTCAATTAGTCGCGGAGGACTTGTTTCAAAGGAATATTCTGACGTTTCAAGAATTCCAACAAACCGATTTTATCGATTGTACGTAATTCCCCAGCCGTCACCTTCACACGAATCCATCTATCCAATGATGGCACATAAATGCGCTTGTTTTGTAGATTCGGTTTGAATTGACGTTTGGTTGTATTAAACGCCTTACTCCGTGTCTGACCGAAAAGCGGCTTGGTTCCTGTGATTTTGCGTTTACCAGGCATAGTGAACCTCACTTTTTTAAGCAACTTGAGTGTTATCACAACACGCTAAATTTAAGTTGCGTCTAACCTATAGGTATGTTGTTAACCGCAATATTATACACCAGCGTCAATAAAAATCGAGGGCTTTTCTGGATAGATTAATTACTGTCGCTTTGAGATTGAATTCAAAAAATATTCATGCTACTGAAATTTTGCGCCATCAATGTCAAAAACAGTGCGTTGATTACTCTGCATAAAACGAGTCGCAATCTTGATGGCTTCTTGTTCTGTCAGATAACCATCTTGAACTTCTTCTTCTAAAGCTCTGTAGAAGTAATGGCGTGCTTGAATTACGTAGGCGACAACAGCCGGTGCCCAACGGGTATCACCACCAAACAAGAATATCTTGTTGAGAGGCACTGAATGAATCGCGCGGCGAACAAACTGTATCATATCTAATGGATTAATACTCCATGCCCAGCACATGTCAATGTAGACGTTTGGGAAATGCTTAGCGAGGGTCAGAACTTCGCCTGTCCATGGATAAGCAGTGTGCATCAGGACAAATTTGACATCGGGATATTTTTGGAAAAGTTCTGCGAAATGAACAGGGCGAACACGGTCGGGGTCGATATAAGAGTCATTGCCTGCCAGATACCCCGTGTGAATTTTGAACGGTAAGTTATGTTGACCTGCAAGTTGTATCCCCTGTTCCCAACACCAATTGCCGAGTTCTAATTGCATATCTTTTGTGGGGGTGTCACCTCGTAAAATATCCTGAAGTGTACTTTCAACCTGACTATCGTTTGGTCTTGACCATTTTAAGGTTCGATTATAGGCGTGTTGTGCTTTGACGGCGATTGCAGGACCACCATATTTGTCAAATAGGGCTTCCATTGACTGACGCAGTGATGATAAATCGGTGACCTGAACCTGTGTTTCTTCATAGAGTTCGTCGAGTTTTAATTCACCTCTACAGAAATTTACCCATGACAGGTCATAGAGGAAGAAATCTATACCTGACATGTCAGGTTCACATTGCCAAGTGAAGTTGTCGATTTGTACATGGTCGAGGTTGGCGACCTGTCTGAGTAGCTTGAGTCGTTCGCCTTTTTGATAGAGTAAGTTGTTGATTTCTTCTGCTCCGACAATCGCATCGAGTGTGATGGTCTCAATATCGTAAACGTGTTTAGCTAATAATCGCACACCCTCACCGTACCCTGTATATTGAATGAGTGCCCAAGCATCTTTGATGCCATTCCAACGAGCTTCAATATCAGGGTTTTTACTATCGAGTGCAGTTTCGATAGCTTTATGAGATGCGCCCGCACTGTGTAAATCGCTGGTTGGATAAAAATCAATCAGTGTTTGAAGTACATCAGGACTGTCATTGACATGTTCATCTTCTGATGCGAGATGTTCATGGGTATCAATCAAGGGAGTCTCTTGTATATGGTTATATAAGTTGCTTAGCATTTTAGTGTCCTTAATCCCAATAACGCATTGCTTGGCGGAACAGCTCGCGTAAGTCATCTTCTGTGGCTTGAATCGGTGCGAGTTTCGTCAGGCGTTCTTGCTTGAGCGTCCCAGCAACCAATACATCAATATCATCTTCACTAAACCCAATTGCCCCCAATCCATTAGGAACACCTGTCCTTTTCATTAAATCAATCAATACATCCGCCAAAATATCACCTGCATCCTCAGGATGAGCATCCCGTATATCAGCACCCATCAAACTGGCTGCATACAGATGACGCTCAGGGTCAGCTTTTGCTGTAAACCGAAAAACGGGTGGGGCATTCAAGATTACGCTCATCCCATGCGGAATCATCGGCGCACCCTCTGGATACCCCTCAGGTACATAACTTTTCACATTCCCCGAAACAGGGTAGGACATCGCATGTGGATAATGTACTCCAGCATTCCCAAAACCAATCCCAGCATATGCCGAAGCCAATAACATCTGACTCCGCGCTTCACTATCATCAGGGTCACTCATCGCTCGTACAATATGCTCAGACACCATCCTAACCGCTTGACCTGACCACATATCACTAATTGGGTTCGAGCCTTGATAGGGGGGGCGCAATGTCGGATGCTCTGGTGCAACCCGCGCATTAAACGGAATCGCCGTCAACGACTCAATCGCATGACACAACACATCTAATCCTGTACTTGCCGCAACCAATGGGGGCATCGACTTCGTATTATTCGGATCAAGTATCCCAAAGTTGGGGCGCAGATACCGATGCGAAATCCCTGTCTTGACCTTTAACTTAAGAAAATCAAAAATCGCAACACCTGTTGTTTCGCTACCCGTTCCTGCTGTAGTCGGTATCGCAATCAGCGGTTTAACTATCCCAGGGATTTGACGACCCTCACCAATTGGTTTATTCACATACGCCAGTAAATCGGCTGGATAAGTCGCATACAAGTTCGCAATTTTCGCCGTATCAATGCTACTGCCACCACCCACCGCCACATACCCATCAAAATTCCCATCTTGAGCAAAAGCAATCGCTTCCTTGAACGACTCATCAGTCGGCTCAACCCGCACACCCGAATACAAAACCGCATCAAGGTCAGCATCAGCTAGTGCTTGCATCACGACTGCAACAGGTTCAAGCTCGGCAATCTTAGGGTCAGTCACAACCATCACCCGCTTTGAACCCAACTTCTGCATATCATAGCCGACTTCGCGTGTTGACCCCTCACCATACTTAATCGACGAGGTATCCATTGTAAATGTTGTTTCATTCACCATAAAAATCCTAAATTTCTAAAAATTGTTTAATTAAATTGTATCGCTTGTTTGACTCATTGCAAAACAGAGAAACAGGACTGTAGTGATTGTTAAACTAGAGGTGACATCAAGATTTTATACTAATTTCGAATGAGTGAATTTTCTATGATGGTATTGCGTAGAGATAAACTTCAACATCATCATTCATCTTTTCTTTGCAGAAGATGCGAAGATATAGGTCACTCTCTTCACCTGAATACCACAAAGAGGGTTCTGCCGTATATGTATCTTTATCCCCCTCTTCTGTTGGGAAATCTAATTTCTCTATCGTTTCAAATTCACTAATTGGTGGTATCGAAATCTTACTCGGATAGGTTTCAATAGCTTCTTGCAAACCCTCTGTATCGCCTTCATAAGCCTTATCCAGTAGATCTTCTGACACCAAATATTGTATGATTAGCTGAATAGATTGAATAACTTTGCGGTTTGTAATGTAGCTCATAATTTAGCTCCCAACTAATTCAGGTTTCATTTGTTATTATAGTCATAAGTCGTTGATACAAATTGTATATTGTGTCACACAATACATAAATCTTTTTTTGCCCATCATAATCTAAACAGGTCAATCCTTTATTCTTGCTTTTCTTTGTGTCCTCTGCGCCTTTGTGGTTATCTTTTTTTGCATCATAACACTTTAAACAGGTACAATCATATCGTTATGATATGATGAAACGAGGAATCACTTGGCATTACAACTCACATCCAAAGACCAAGACATGCTCGATGGCAAAATCGGACGCGCCACACAAATTGCTATGCGCATATTAACCACGATGGGGGAGGTCTATGGGGCAGATGAATTGCTTGATATTTCCTCAGCTCACATCGACGGAGTCCTCTATCATGGCTTGTCAGGCTTAGAATTTGTCCAAAAATTAGTCGAAGCCGATGGGCAAGTTGTTGTCCCGACCACGCTTAATGTTGGCGCACTCGACCTTGTGCATCCCCAGTTGTTCCAAGGGACAGACCAAGTTGCTGATTGGGCAAAACAGACCATGCTTGGCTATGAAAAATTAGGCTGTCAACCTATCTACACCTGCACGCCCTATCAAACCCATGCCCGACCCAAATTCGGTGAGCAAATCGCATGGGCAGAAAGTAATGCCATCGTCTTTGCCAATTCCGTCCTCGGCGCACGAACTCAACGCTATGGTGACTTCATTGACATCTGCTGTGCTTTAACAGGGCGCGCACCCTCCGCTGGATTGCATTTGACCGAAAATCGACGCGGGCAAAACCTCTTTAAATTACAAAATATCCCTGAGCAACTACTGAATGAAGATGTACTTTTCCCTGTGTTGGGTTATCTCATTGGCACACAAACAGGAAACGACATTCCCGTGATTGAAGGTTTATTACCAACCACCACAGAAGACCAACTCAAGGCACTTGGCGCAGCCACCGCATCATCAGGTGCAGTCGGTCTCTTTCACGCCATTGGCATAACACCCGAAGCCCAAACCTTTGATGAAGCCTTTCAAGGTCATTCACCAGAGAAAACAATCATAGTCGATATGGTACAACTGGAAAAAGTCCGTGATAGCCTTGCCACAGCACCCGATGGCGAAATTGATGCAGTTGCACTCGGTAGCCCACATTTCTCCATCGCTGAATTTGAACAACTGATTCCACTTTTGAAAGACCATCCACCGCAAGCCGATGTTGAGTTTATCGTTTGTACCAATCGCATTGTCTTAGCGGTTTTACAAAAACGTGGCTGGCTAGACTCACTCAAAAATTTAGGGGTAACAGTCATTGTTGATACTTGCGTGGTTGTGACACCCATTATGCGTGTCAAACACGGTACACTTATGACCAATTCTGGCAAATTCGCACACTATGCCCCCGGAAACATCGGCTTATCGACTATCTATGGCAGCTTGAAAGAATGTGTTCGCTCCGCACAAATCGGACGCGTTTGGAGGGATGAAACCTTATGGCAGAGCGCATAATTCAGACGCGTGTATTTGTTGCTGGTGAAGTCGAAGGGGAGGTTCTGCGATTATCCGAATCCCTCAGCCTATGGGGCGGACTCAACCCAGATACAGGTGAAATCATAGACCGTCATCACCCTGCATCAGGTCAAAATGTAGCAGGCAAAATCTTAGTCATGCCATCAGGGCGTGGCTCAAGTAGTGCCAGCAGTGTCTTGCTCGAAGCTGTCCGTCAAAACAACGCTCCCTCAGCAATCATCTTGCTACAGATGGATGGCATCCTTGTCTTAGGGGCAGTTGTCGCCAGTGAAATCTATAATATTGATTTACCCGTTCTCGTCGCTGAACAATCGGATTATGAACGACTGCAAACTGAGCAAACCCTCAATATCTCAACCGATGGTGTTATCCGCTTGTT
>CAYGTY010000256.1:5555-7945 GCA_964352825.1 uncultured Anaerolineaceae bacterium | reverse complement strand
CCACGCGATGGGAGATTTACAAAGTGCATTGCATCATTATGAATGTGCTTTAGAACAAACCCCAGACCGCCCCGGTTTACTCCAGATGATGGGTGACTTGTATCGTGATATGGGTGATATGCAAACCGCACAAGATTATTATGATCGTGCAGGTTTCAATCAGCCACAAGAAACCGAAATTATTCAAGCTCCGTCAAACAGTGGAAAGAATGCTTTACCACAACTTGATGATGACTTTGGTGGTGACTTGACTGTACCAGCGACAACTGCTGAACCTGCATCTGCTACAGCGGATACTTTATGGACAGCAGCAACAGCTTTTGTCGGTCAAGGTAAATATGATTTAGCTGCCCAACAATATGAAGCATTACTTGGGTTTGAACCGAATAATCCTGATGTGCATTTTGGTCTAGCTCATTCACTCTATGCCCTAAAAGACTATGGTTTAGCACTCTCTTATATTGAACAAACCTTAGCACTCGACCCAGATAATTTATACGCGACCTACTACTTGGCGATGGCAAATAGTCAACTCAACAATCGCGCAGAAGCCCTTACCATCGTTGATGAGTTATACACCAGCAATAATTATGATGGAACATTCCCATTGATGATGGCACATGTCTATCGCAATTTAGGGTATGACGATGTCGCGGGTATCCAATTCTATGAATGGATGTCTACAAATGAGGTTTTACGACTCCCTGCGGCTCTCGACCCTGCCACCAACCACACTGAATTGGGGATGGATTATGGCTTAGTATATGAAATTCCATTCTCAGCGATTGCAGGACAAACTGTCAGTATTCGTGTGCAATCCCATATTTTGAATACTGTGCCGATTGACCCCCTCATCGTCGTGTTGAATCAAGAGGGTATCCCGATTGCTGGTGATGATGATATGGGTCATTTATTTGACTCGGCTTTAGGATTCATCGCCCCATCAACAGCAGATTATACCTTGTTGGTCTCTCATGCAGGTGGACATAGTAATGGTGAACTCGATGTTACATTGACAGGCATTGCATGGTCAGCCGATACCTTCCGTATGTTGGCACAACAAGCGATTGATGCTGATCATTATGCCCGTGCAGTTGAGATGCTGAATAACGCGATTGCACTTGATGGTGGCACTGTCAATGATTATGCTAAACTCGCTTATGTCTATAAATTGATGGGTGACTTGGATTCTGCGGCAGTCGTTTTATCGCAAGCATTACAACTTGACCCCATGCGCGCTGACCTGCGTTGTGACCTCGGTGCGATTTATGTATCATGGGGTGATATACACAGTGCATTGGCTGAATTCGATAGAATCCTAGCGAATAACCCGACAGACTCTTGTGCATGGACACACCGCGATGCGATTTTCCAACAACATCGCGATACAAATATAGAGACGGCAGTCGTTCAAGTGGCGGTTGCGCCGACTTTACCATCGCCTGCGGATGACTTAGTTGCACTCGGACATCAATTTAAAGCTGACAATAAAATGTTCTCGGCTGCGAATAGCTTCTTAAAGGCATTGATTATTGACCCGAATCACGACGAAGCTCGTTGTGAACTGGGTAAAGTATATCTGGACTGGGGCAACTTCACAGGTGCGATGCAACACTTCGATATCTTAATCGCAAAAGACAGTACAAACGATTGTGCCATCACCTATCGCAATGCAACCCTCATGAAGATAAATAGCATTTTTATTCCGATGACAGCACAAGATTTTGTTGACCGTGCCAAGATGAATTATGAAATCGGTGATTTAGAAGCAGCGGCAAAGGCTTATCGTACAGCCCTCAGTATCGACCCATTGCATGTAACGGCGCGTTGTCATCTGGGTATCGTATATGCAGAACTCGGTGATTCTGATAATGCCCTGCGTGAATGGGATATTGTTCTATCCCAAAATGCGATGGACTCTTGTGCATGGGCAAACCGTGATGCCCTCCTTGCTCAATTGCGTGACGTTGAGGTTGAGGGGAATGCAAGTATGGGCGCGAGTGAAGGTGTTGTTGATGCTGATGACTTCATCCGTCAAGGCGATGTCTTTGTCCAACAAAACGATATAGAATCTGCGATTTCCGCTTATTATTCAGCTTTAGAACTCGAACCTTCACGGTATGATATTCGCTGTCGGGTCGGGATGCTCTATGTAGACTTACAAGACTATAACAGCGCGATTCGTGAATTTGACCTTGTTCTATCCCAAGACCTTTCCAATCACTGTGCGCGGAATCATCGCCGTAACGCTCAACGTGTCTTGCGTGATGGTCCTTATGATGGGGATAGTGCGAGTGTAGGAACAAGTGAAGGTGTTGTCGTTGATGCTGATGATTTCATCCGTCAAGGCGATGTCTTTGTCCAACAAAACGATATAGAATCTGCGATTT
>CAYGTY010000256.1:0-5455 GCA_964352825.1 uncultured Anaerolineaceae bacterium | reverse complement strand
TTCATCCGTCAAGGCGATGTCTTTGTCCAACAAAACGATATAGAATCTGCGATTTCCGCTTATTATTCAGCTTTAGAACTCGAACCTTCACGGTATGATATTCGCTGTCGGGTCGGGATGCTCTATGTAGACTTACAAGACTATAACAGCGCGATTCGTGAATTTGACCTTGTTCTATCCCAAGACCTTTCCAATCACTGTGCGCGGAATCATCGTCAAAATGCAAAACGTGCTTTACTTGAAGGAATACCACCAGCAAATCCATCCGATATTGACAGCCTCTATAATGGAACGCTCGCGATGGGTTTTCATGCGCTGATGACAAAAGCTCAGACGCTTCATGAAGCAGGAGATGTATGGACAGCAAGTGCTTTACTTGACCGTTACATTGATACGGAATATGCGCTTGTCTGTGGTGGTGAATTACGCTGGCTATCGATGGAATATCGTGAACAAGGGTATACTGTCTTCGCTGATATGTTGCTCCTGAAAGCCATTGGCGATAGTTCTTGTTAAATTTTCTAATCCCTAATTGAATGACATTTCAATCGTCATCATGAGCTTAATTGCTTGTGGTGGCGATTTTTGATTCTAGTGTTTCACGGCATACTATATAATTAAGCTGTTTGAATGTTATTGTTTGGCTTGCTCAGTCTCGGACGCATCAGTGTGCATCCCTACATCTCGAGTTTCGACGGTTTTGTAGGGACAGCCAACGGGATGTCTGCAGGAAAACATATCATTCTTCCGAACAGATTCTGATTGATAAATATACAAAAGGATTTTTGATATGGGTGTGATGGATAATAAAGTGGCTTTGGTGACAGGTGGCGCATCGGGTATTGGACGAGAAAGTGCCTTGATTTTAGCGCGTGAAGGGGCATCAGTGTGCCTGTCGGATGTAAATAGCGAAGGGGGTGATGAAACCGCGCAAATGATTATCGACAATGGCGGTAAGGCAATATTTGTCACTTGTGATGTGACCGAACGCGATGATGTCGAGGCAATGACTAAAGCAGCTGTAGATACCTTTGGTCGCTTGGATGTGGCAGTCAATAACGCAGGAATTTCGGGGTCAATGATTAGACGGATTCATCAACATGATGATGATGTATTTGACCGCATTATGGAGATTAATGTTAAAGGGGTGTGGCTCTGTATGAAAGCAGAACTTCCCTATATGTTAGAGCAAGGCGAAGGGTCGATTATCAATATTGCATCGGTGGCAGGGTTGATTGGCGCACCCAAAGCCGCGGCATATACAGCCAGTAAACATGCGGTGGTTGGGCTGACCAAATCGGCGGCGGTTGAATATGCTAAATTTGGTCTACGTGTTAATGCTGTTTGCCCTGGGTATACAGATACACCGATGGTTGCAGAAGTCACACAGAATGACCCCGCAATGGAAGATATAACAGTTCGTGCCATTCCAATGCGTCGTTTGGGTTTGCCCACAGAAATTGCTGAGGCAGTTTTATGGTTAAGCTCGTCCGCATCATCATTTGTTACTGGACATCAACTGGTATTAGATGGTGGTTTGACCGCGACCTAAGATTGATATAAGTCAGCTTTATATGTGTGTAATTTTATTGCTCTACACTTGACATCATATCAATTGACGAGGAGACACTTATGAAAAAACTTATTTATCTATGTTTGTGCATGGCACTCTTGATAATGATTCCATTTGCTTCGGCACAAGATGATACACTCGAAACAGTATCCGACGACATCTTGGCAAGCATCACCTTTTTGCCTGTGGACTCTATCTTGGAAGGCGAGCTAGAGGTTACTAATTTTGCAAATGATGGCACGGCGACGTTACCGATTGTAACGACTGTATCGGTTGCTTGTACGATTGTGTATGGCACGACACCTGAGTTCGGTCAATTATCCGTTGACCAAGATATGGATGGTGGTACACATAGCAATCATAATCCCCTTTTGCTCGACCTAGAACCTGAGACCACATATTACTTCCGTGTACAAGGTACAGATGACTTCGGTAATATTTATCTATCCGAGACCATGAGCTTTACAACACCTGCACAGGCTGAAGTCGAAAATAATAATTTACTGTCCGCAGATAATGGGGCGGTCATTCTGGGTTATAGTAGCGCATTTGGTGGTGCAGAAGATAGTGAAACGTGGGGCATCAATAGTGCGTTTGATGGTAGCCAAAACTCAGCATGGTCAAGTGCTGGCGATGGTGATGCGGCATTTGTCGAAGTCCAATTAGCGCAACGGGCATCCATTCAAGAGGTTGAATTTTGGACACGCGCTATGAGTAATGACACAGCACAAATCTTTGAATTTACCGTCACGACGGATAGTGGTGATGTCTATGGACCTTATGAATTACCTGATGCGGAACAATCTTATACATTCGATGTGGAATTTGAAGCAGAGACCTTGCGTTTTGATGTTACAGACAGTAACGGTGGCAACACAGGCGCAGTCGAAATTGCAGTCTATGGAGAGTTTATAGACAGCGACTAAGTATTCAGTTTTTGCAGGGACGCTGTGACTGTCCCTACACACAACTACCGCATACTACGAATGACTGATAGTACCTTGCCTTTAATTTCACAATTGGCTGGATGTACCATAATCGGTTCGTAAGATGGATGCGCGGGTTGTAAGCGAATCTGGTCTTTTTCATTAAAAAAGTGTTTGAGGGTTGTCTCATTATTATTTGGTAACCATGCGGCAACCATCTCACCATTGTTTGCGGTATTCTGACGGCGCAAAATCACAATATCACCATCTTGAATCATGGCATCAATCATTGAGTCACCGTGTACAGTTAGCGCAAATACTTCCGATTCGTCGTAACCATTTAAGAGCATGGCAGGCACAGAAATTACATCATCATCATCAATATGATGCCCACTATCATCAGGCAAGGAAATAGGTTCACCTGCAGCGATGCGTCCGACAATCGGCACGTTGTTAATATTGGATGCTGTGCGTACAACACGCTTTGTAGAACTCATCCCTGGGATGGGTGCAATGATTCGTAACCCACGGGAGACTTTATCAGAGCGTTCCAAATAACCCGCATCAACCAATTTGTTCAAATTGTAATTGACAACCGAGGTTGAATTGATATTACAGGCTTCCCCAATTTCGCGAATGGTTGGTGGATACCCATTGGATTCCATATACCGAAACATAAATTTGAGGATGTTTTGCTGTCTAGTTGACAGTTTCTTGAAGGGTTTCATTGTATAGTCCTTTTGTTGGCTTCAATTGGCTTGTGTAATAATTACATATCCTATTGGTACATTACACTTAGCATAATTGTTCTACAGTATACACGAACATCTGTTTGTATGTCAAATGTTCTATTGGCGCGAAACATAGATATAATGAACTATTGAACCACTTTGTCATGGTAAATGGCGATATATATCGCTAGGAATTTTTGTAAAGAAGAGGAATCGCTTCAAAGTAACAATCTTATCGCATCATAAAATACTTCTCAGGTGTCGGCTTTATGTTATACTCACCTGCATAATGATTGACGCATAAGATAGGTAGATGGATGACAAACCTCACACAGCTCACTCTGACAGAAGCACTAGAAAAACTTCGTGCAGGGGACATTACATCAGTTGAACTTACACAAGCATATTTGAATCAAATTGAAGCGGTTGACCCTCAAATTAAAGCCTTTTTAACGGTGACAGCCGATAGCGCATTAGAGCAAGCACAATTGGCGGATACCGCCCGTGCAAATGGCGAAGATAAACCCTTATTAGGCATTCCGATTGCGGTTAAAGATGTGCTTTCCACCAAAGGGATAGAAACCACCTGTGGTTCAAAAATCTTGAAAGGATATGTGCCTGTATTTAATGCAACTGCTGTCCAAAAATTACAGGATGCAGGCGCGATATTACTTGGCAAGCTCAATATGGATGAGTTTGCGATGGGGTCATCCACTGAAAATAGCGGTTACTTTACAACAAAAAATCCGTGGAATACTGACCATGTCCCAGGGGGGAGTAGTGGCGGTAGCGCGGCGGCAGTCTCTGCGAATATGGCGATGGCGACACTCGGTTCAGATACAGGTGGGAGCATCCGTCAACCTGCTTCATTTTGTGGTGTGACAGCACTCAAGCCGTCTTATGGTCGGGTTTCACGTTATGGGCTGATTGCTTATGGCTCGTCATTTGACCAAACAGGCCCTTTTGGTAAAACTGTCGAAGATGTTGCACGTGTCCTCGGTGTGATTGCTGGACATGACGCGCAGGACTCCACCAGTATGCCCAATGATGTTCCTGACTATGTTGCGGGTTTAACAACAGATGTCAGTGGTTTACGAATTGGTATACCTGTTGAATATTTTGGGGAAGGCTTACAACCCGAAGTCAATCAAGCGGTTCGGGATGCCATCGCACAATTAGAAAGCATGGGCGCAACTGTCAAAGAAGTTAGCCTTAAACATGCTGAATATTGCCTGCCTGCTTATTATATTATCGCTGTTGCCGAAGCCAGTGCCAACCTCGCCCGTTATGATGGGATTCGCTTTGGTGCACGGGTCGAAAAAGGTAATTTGGTTGATACCTATAAAGCGACACGCGGTCAGGGCTTTGGAGAAGAAGTCAAACGCCGTATTATGCTGGGAACATATACCCTATCAGCAGGATACTACGATGCTTACTATGGTAAAGCCCAAGCTGTCCGCACCCTGATTCGTCAAGATTTTGATAACATCTTTGAAGAGGTTGATGTATTGATGTCTCCTGTTGCACCAACCACCGCCTTCAAATTTGGCGATAACATGGATGACCCTATGCAGATGATTTTGGCAGATGTGTTGACTGTCCCTGCGAATCTAGCAGGTATCACAGGTTTGAGTGTGCCATGCGGTTTTGATAGTCAAGGATTACCGATTGGTTTGCAAATTATGGGCGCCCCCTATACCGAACAAACCGTTTTGAATGTGGGTCATGCTTATCAATCAGTGACAGATTGGCATCAACGTGTACCAAGTATTTTAAGTTAATCGAGGCTGACTCATGGAGAAATTTAAATTTATCTGGGACAATGAAGAAGAAACTTGTTTACTAATGGAGCTTGGCTCTGGCTGGTCATGGAAAGAGTTTGTCGTCGCTATCGATGAAGCTCATGCAATGGTCGCTGAGAAAGACTATGATGTTAATTTCATTATGGTATGGAAATCAAGTCTGCCACCGGGTCCCGATGCGATGTCGTCCTTCAAACATTCAGGGGGAACACAACCCCCTAACTTGCGCCATACCGTCATGGTCAATAAATCCACACACTTTTTGGATATTGTCATCAAAAATACTGACCGAAAAAATGGTTGGGAAGGTCCAAAGATTGTCCGAACCGTTGAGGATGCACGCGAACATCTAGCGACCTTGGAGTAAGTTTTTATAGATTCATAAAGTAATTTCGGTAAAGATTTATATGTTAGTCTACGGTC
>CAYGTY010000255.1:5932-7989 GCA_964352825.1 uncultured Anaerolineaceae bacterium | reverse complement strand
TCTGCCATGACCTCACCGAGAACACTTGCCATCTTAAAGCCATGCCCACTAAAGCCTGCACCTACTGCAACTTGAGGTACATCAGGCAGGGTATCTAGCACAAAATGTTCATCAACTGTATTGGTGAACATACAGGCTTTCATATCGAGTGTTTGACCTGCGCCATCAGGGAAGTAGCGTTCACCAAAGGCACGCAGTAGGGCTTCGTCTTCTGGATAGACATTGCGGTCTACGGTATCGGGGTCACAGATTTCTTCACGATGATGCCAGCGACCATACTTCATCCCGGGGGTATCACCGCTTGGGTTAAATTCAGGGAATCCATAATATCGACCTTCGTCCACCATGCCATTCCACACAGGAAAGCGTTCAGGTGTGAACCAATCGGGGTTTTGTGTCTCTAGCCATATCAAAACTTGCCGTTCGGGAATAGCTTTTTGGCTTAATGCAGGGACGAGTTTATATGCCCATGCACCCCCACAAATCGCTAACTTTTCAGCGGTATAGGTTTCATTGTCCGTTGTAACTTGCACCCGTCCATTAGCTAGAATATCCCAACCTTGAACGCGTTCACCAGTATGCAAGGTCGCGCCATGTTTTTCTGCCATTGTGGCATGGGCTGTGATGCACCGTTCTGGGACAAGTAAACCGCCTTGAGGTTGATAGACTGCCATTGTCTCACTCGGCATTCGATACCCCGGAAAGCGTTCTGTTAACTCTTTGCTCGTCAGTACCTCATGGTCGAGTTCATGTTCAAGGCAACTTTTGAGACTACCTGCAAAGACCTCACTATCTTCGGGACCCATATCAATACTGCCTGTTTGATAAAAGAGTTTGTCACCTGATTCTTTTTCGAGTGCATCCCATAGGTGATAGCTACGACGCAGTAGGGGAACATAAGACGGGTCTTCATAGTATGCGAGGCGGATAATGCGCGTAAGTCCGTGTGATGACCCCATCTCGTGTGGGATTTTGAATTGTTCGATACCGAGAACATTCAGACCCCTTTTGGCAAGATGATAGAGGGTCGCGCTTCCTATGCCACCTATACCAATCACAATTGCATTATAGTGTGTATCCATTATTCGACATCCTCTTTTGGATTAAGAACCTATCCTAAAAATGTGTGTAGCGGACGAACACATGGGTATCGTCCCTACAATAAATATTAAAATCAATACCGATAGTGTACACCTGACAGCTATCAGCCCCAAATGGAATATCGCCCTCACCCTTCTGGGATGATTTTGCTACAATGCGAAGATACCGTCAGATACATTTATAAGGTTCACAATGCAAATTCAAAATGACCAAGACATCAGAGGGATGCAACGGATTGGTGAAATCTGTGGCTTAGCTCTCAAATTAATGCTCGACACTGCCGAACCGGGGATGAGTACCAAGCACCTTGATGATATCGGACGTGCCTTTTTAGAAGAACACAGCGCAACATCGGCACCGATTACCGCTTATCAATTCCCAGGGTGGACCTGCATTAGCTTAAATGATGAAGCCGCACATGGCATCCCCAGCGATACACGCATTATCAAAGCAGGCGACTTACTCAATGTCGATGTATCCGCTATTCTTGAGGGCTATTGGGGGGATACAGGTGCATCCATTATCGTGCCACCCTCACGCCCCGAATATGAACACCTCCTTGAATCGACACGTAAAGCCCTCTATATGTCAATAGATATGGCGCGTCCAGGGCAACACGCCAACGCCATCGGTAAAATGGTCGAAAAATACGCCAAGCGTCAAGGGTATCGTACCCTACGTGAACTCGGTGGACACGGAGTCGGGCGACACATCCACGAAAAACCCTCTATACCAAATTATTACAACAAGCGCAATAAAGATGTCCTAGAAGATGGCATGGTGCTGACCCTCGAACCCTTCCTCAATACAGGACGCGGACGCATCAAGACTGATGACGACGGTTGGACACTCCGCACAGTCGATAATAGTGTCTCGGCACAATTTGAGCATACCATCATTATCAATGGCGATAACCCGATTTTGGTCACGCAAGTCGAGGGTGGCTACGTTTAGGG
>CAYGTY010000255.1:0-5832 GCA_964352825.1 uncultured Anaerolineaceae bacterium | reverse complement strand
TATAATACCTCGTGGGAGTGTTTGTGTCCCGGTGGATGCCCCAGTCTTCAAAATTGGTGGTCGGTTACGCAGAGTAGGCGACGGTGGGTTCGACTCCCATACATTCCCGATATTTTCTAAGATACTGTATCCATAAACCCTATCACCAACCAATCCATCACGTCGGCAATGACATCATCATTGAGTTGATAGTCGTCATCGCATAAGTTTTCTAGGCAAATGAGAACGGTCATATTGGAAATTCCGCGCTGTTGGAGGGCAATAACGCGTGATTTTAGGGCTTCGGTGAGGGTGGGTTTGCAGGCTTCTTGGTCAAGTGCTTCGGATAGATAAATCTCTAAGTCATTAGGAGTCATCATTAGCTCTCCGTGTTGCTTGCTTTAGATTGGCGAATCGGTATCAGCTTCCAAAATAAGCGTTGCATCCGTAAGCTGAATAAGAAGCCTTGGACTTCACTATGATTATCGTATTTATGCCCTGCTCCCACACGTAGATAACGCGTTAAATCTTCGATTGCACCATCATAATTGCGTTGGGCAGCACGGACTCGTCCACGGGCTTCATAGGCTTGTGAGGTGGTTGGGTTCAAGGCGAGGGTATGGGTGAGGTCGTCTTCGGCTTCTACGAATTGGTGTTTTTCTTCATAGGCTAAGGCGCGATTATAATAGGCTTCATAGTAGGTCGCGTCGATGTGTATCGCCATCGTATAATCCGCAATAGCGTTATCATAATCTTGTGAAAAACGGCGGATGTTGCCTCGTTCATTATAGGCGGTTGCCAAATACGGTTGGTGGCGCAGGGCTTCGTTGATGCTAGTTTCAGCATCTTTCCAGCGTCCCAGATAGGCAAGGGCTTCTCCACGCACCACATAAATTTCGGCAATATCCCCCAAGCTGAGCCGAATGGCATTATCAAACATCCGCAATGCTTGCTCAAAATCACCCTCATCCATGAGTGCTAAGCCCTGTTCATAATAATTATCGACATGCTCAAACACAAGAACCTACCCTTACCTTGATGGTCTTCTCAAGCTTATTGTAAGTGTGCGCATAAAGTTTGGTCAAGTTGATTATAGCGATAGCTCAAAAGATACAAATTTTGCCCTAATACCCTGTCTAAGGATAAACTAT
Organism: uncultured Anaerolineaceae bacterium; assembly: GCA_964352825.1. Taxonomy (GTDB): domain Bacteria; phylum Chloroflexota; class Anaerolineae; order Aggregatilineales; family Phototrophicaceae; genus UBA6055. The sequence goes on along the minus strand of CAYGTY010000255.1, from coordinate 4,702 downwards.
AATTATAGATATTTAATTAATTTATAAGGAAAAATGATGATTCTTACAACATATCAAAGTGAAGATGGGTTTCGGCTGGCGATAAAAACAGATGCAGGTCTGTTGGATGTCGCGAAAGCAGGGGAAGCATTCAGCGCATCAATTGATACCAGCGTTGATGGGGTGTATGGCTTAGGGTTGGATGCCATGCCTGTATTAAGTAGTCTGGTTGAACAAGCGAGTGCATCAGGTCATGAGTCTTTATTTATCGATGAATCAACTGTGGCTTATGCGCCTGCTGTACCGAACCCCGGTAAAATCCTCTGTGTCGGCTTGAATTACAGTAAACACGCCGCCGAATCTGGGATGGCAGAACCAGAATATCCTGTCCTATTTAGTAAATTTAATAATACCATCGCCGCACCCAATGAAGATATTCCAATGCAAGATGATTGGGGTGCAGTCGATTATGAAGCTGAGTTGGGTGTGATTATCGGTAAAACAGCGCGTAACGTTTCCGAAGCAGAGGCACTCGATTATGTCTTTGGCTACTGCAATATCAATGACCTCAGTGAACGGGATTTGCAAATGCGCAGCGGGCAATGGCTACTGGGTAAAACCTTAGATAAATTCTTGCCGATTGGTCCGTATGTGGTGACCTCTGATGTGATTACCGACCCACAAGACCTCGCAGTCAAGGGGTGGTTTAATGGTGAACTCCGTCAAGATAGCAACACCGCCGATATGATTTTCACTGTGGCTCAAGTGATTGCATATGCTAGCAAAATCATGACCCTCAACCCTGGGGATGTTATCAGCACGGGTACACCTGAAGGCGTTATTTTGGGGATGGATCCTAAAGTTTGGATGCAACCGGGGGATGAGTATATTGTCGAAATCGAAGGACTGGGTCGCCTTGTCAATAAAATGGTTGAGGCGTAATCATGGCTGATACTTATTTAATTACAGGTGGTATGGGTTGTATTGGCGCATGGGCGATTCGTCATTTGCTCGAAGCTGGGGAAAATGTTGTTAACTTTGACCAAAGCACAGACACACATCGCCTTGATTGGTTGATGTCATCCGAGGAACAAGAAGCGATTATCTCTATTCAAGGGGATTTGCGTGATACCAATGCTGTAAAAGCTGTTTTTGCTGACCATAATATTACCCATGTGATACATTTAGCTGCTTTACAAGTGCCGACCTGTCGTGCGAACCCAGTTTTGGGTGCACAAGTCAATGTTGTGGGAACAGTCAACATCTTTGAAGCGGCTCGGGATAATGATATTCAGCATATTGCTTATGCTTCATCTATCGCAGTCTATGGTCCCGCCAGTGATTATCCATCGGGCTTAATCCAACATGATGCACCGAAGTTGCCACGAACCTTATATGGTGCATATAAAGTCGCCAACGAAAACACCGCCCAAATTTACTATAACGATTATGGTATCTCTAGCACAAACCTGCGTCCGTATACGGTTTATGGTGTTGGGCGTGACCAAGGGTTAACCAGTGAACCGACTAGCGCATTGCTTGCTGTCGCCAAAGGTGAATCTTATACCATTTCATTTGGTGGAAAGATGCAATTCCATCTGGCATCGGATGTCGCACAACAATTTATTCTGGCATCGCAACAATCTTTAGACGGCGTATATGGCTTTAATATGGGGCAACCTCCCATAGCAGTTACTGAATTTGCTGATATTGTTGAGGATATTGTCCCAGATTCGAATATCGAAGTAAATGATAAACCGCTTCCCTTCCCAGAAGGCTTTGATGATAGCGAGTTAAGAAAGCATTTTGACACCATTTATGAAACCCCACTTGCAGAAGGTATCAAGCAAACACTTGACCACATTCAGCAATTAGGGGATGCGATTTAATAGGCGAGTTTTTTCGTAGGGGTGACTCGGCGAGTCACTCCTGCATGGTCTACTATGACTTGTGTTTATGGGACAACACGGTGGGATAACATATCGTTGATAACCACCACCAATCGACGTAATTCATCTTCTAAATCAGGTGTGATGCCATCTTGAATAACAGCTTCACGGAAGAGGTCACGTGCTTCGCGGATACTTTCCTGTCCTTCACGCATCCGTCGTAAGCCCGCCCGCATCTGTTCACGCGCATCACGGCTGGCAGGACTGGTATAATAATCTGGGAAGTCCCATCCGTGGTCTGCCGCAACCCGTTGCAAGGTATTGAGGAATTCCTCCACATTGGCAACTTGCATCGCCGCGCCACGTTGCAACAGTTCGCATAAGCCTTCGCTCAGGTTCGGCTCCATACTAAAATCCAATTTAGCAATATCAGTATAGCGTGCTTCGACTTCTTCAAGGCTACTCGGTTGTGGACGCAGTGAGCTATGTTGGGGTGACATGCCTGTAAAGAGAGTATACAGAACGCCTACACACATATTATGCACATCTTTGGCATATTGTTGCATCGCCTCGTTATTATTGCTCTCTAGCTGACGTGAACTATTAAAATCAATCACTTTCAACTGATTGCCATCCCAATAGACATGTTCGAGTTTATGGTCAAGATACACAATCTGATTGGCATGGGCGAGACTTAATAAGTTGCTGAATTGCACCGCGAGTGATAAGCCTTCTTCACTGGGTAAACGCCACCGTTGTGTTTGGCGGGTCGGCTTCATCAGATAAAATAAACTATTGGTACGGGGCAAATTTTCTAGTGTAAGGTAGGGTCGCCATCCGCGCGCACCATATTCTGATAAAGATTGCACAAAGCCTCTGACATCTTTTTGAAATGAGTCAATTTCACCAGAACGTGGGGCTTCATCTCTATCTGATAAGAATCCGCAATCATAAAGTTCGACAACATTGGGGCTATTGCCGAGTCGCATCAGGATTTCGGCTTCGTTACCAAACGCCTGAAACTCCCATTTTAGCTCTCCTCTTGGATTCATATGTTCGGGGCGCATTACTTTAAATGCAACTTGCCGTCCTGCCCGTTTGTCGAGTGCGTCTGTCACACGCGCATAATGCCCTAACGCGAAGGTGTCATTATAATTATCAATTCGGTACAGTTCCGTCAGTTGCGTCATAATTCAGTCCGTTTATCTGTTGCATTTGGTATAATTTGGGATAATTTGGGATAAAAGAGCAATTTACCAGTTTTTTTATGTTAAATATAGGGTAGTTTTAGTTAAATGAAGTCACTAGAATCTTAGGCTATTTTTATGGTAAAGTGGAAATACACCATTTTAGAGTTTCGCCGTTGGCAACATAATTGTATTATAATAATGGTGTAAATGAACTTAAGAATGTTAGGGTTGGTGTATATCAGTCTTATAATCTAACTTGCGTCATAATTAAGTTCAGCTAGAATAAAATAAATCGTAATCTCAAGGAGTTCGGTATGGGTCAACCGGAACATCATATCCGCTTACTCAGTAGTGCACGTACCGACAAAGGTCAAGTCCGACAAAATAATGAAGATAGCATCGACCTATGGGGGGCGGGGCAATATGTCCTTGCCGTGGTAGCAGATGGTATGGGCGGTGCGGCGGCTGGTGAACAAGCAAGTAAAATTGCTATTGAAACTGTCCGCGAAAAATTGACCGATGATTATCACAAAGCTCCTGAAGATTATGCGGAAGATGATGAAGAATATCTAATTGACCGCCTCGTTAATGTCATCAAGACAGCAAACCTCAATATCCGTGAAAAAGCGATGCACTTCCCCAAGCTCAAGGGCATGGGAACAACCATGACACTTGCTTTTGCGCGTCGTTCAGAACTCAACATCGTCCATGTTGGGGATAGCCGAGCGTATCAAGTTGATGGATTTGATGGTGCGATTCGCCAATTAACATCTGACCATAGCTTTGTCCAAGCTCTTGTAGATGCAGGTCATATTACACAAGAAGAAGCAGAACATCACCCCATGCGTAATGTCTTATATCGCGCTTTAGGACAAGACCAAAATGTCGATGTGGATTCATATACCGATTTACATCTCAATATAGGGGATAGACTTGTTTTATGTTCGGATGGGCTGACTTTACACGTCAAGCCTGAAGAAATCGCTAATTTGGTCATGGAACACGAAGACCCTGATGTCGCTACTGAAAAGTTGCTCGCGCTTGCCAACAGTCGTGGTGGCAAAGATAATATCAGTGTGATTGTTTTGCGAGTCGAGTCCACTGATAACGCGATACAAGATATGGAAACAGCACAAGAAGATGTGACTGTTCAAATTGCCCCTATTTTTTATGAGGATACTGATACCATCGAAATGGATCAACTCTCAGATACCAGCGAAAATCCTCCAATTTATAATAGTGCTTATGGTGAAGGCGACGACCCCAACGAACCATCCCAATAACAGTATAGAAAAGGATATGTTAAGTTGCATCAATGTTTATCGAGTCGGGTGTGACTGTGCGAATCTGGTCTAATGCGCTAATCGTCTGCATCGGAACATCTTCAGGCAACCACTCCCGTACTCTATCGGAACTCCACATCGCATAGGGTGCATTAGTGATATAAGCGAGACCTATCAACACCTCATCATAATTGACACGCCACCCCACATAATGATCCCAACAATAATCACGGTCAGGATTAATCGGAATATCAAATTTTTCCAGAGCATCAAGAACTTGTTCAAATTCCTCACGCTTAATTTGGATAGGGTCTGAATGATGCGGATTGGGATTATATTTGATTTGGAAATAATCAGCGAT
>CAYGTY010000254.1:0-8025 GCA_964352825.1 uncultured Anaerolineaceae bacterium | reverse complement strand
CAATTCGTCCCAAAGAAGACCTCGGACTCGACCTTGTTCAACATCTGCATAATGTCATCTGGCATGAACAAAATGGCAATCTGTATCTCATTTGCCAAGCATGGAATCCTGGATTTTACTTTGTGCTAGAGCGTGTGGGATAATTATTGACTATGAATAATAATGTTGAATTTGTCAAGGATTTTTGGGGCGACGCTCTTATCCCAATAAAGATTGAAAAATCTCTTGTAAAACTTTTACCAAAACAAACAACATACTACTTGCAAGAGGTTGGACTTCCTGATTTGAGCAGGTTTCCACCTGAGGCGGACTTATTCAACTTCAAGATTACTGAAAAGCAATTATTTGAATATGGAGGGCAGAGTTATATCAACATCAAAACATCAGGCAAACAAAGGCTGTGTATCCAAGCTGATTCTGGAGCAATATATAATTATTATGGAGAAATCCCCTTTTCGATTGGAGAAGATGAAATACAGCACACAATGTTGTTTGTTAATCAAGATATTATCAAATTTATAATCTATCTAACACAAATACTGTCCTTTGAATCAAAGAATCAAGGGCTATTTGACAGCGTAAAAATACATCGCAAATCAAAAGAGAGAGAGGGATTTATAGCACTTGTGGAACAATTAGAAATCAAGCTAAGTAAGATAGATAGCCATGCACTGGGTAGTGAAGCTCGATGGTGGTATTGGGAGTTATTCGACCTTAAGTATATGTAAAAGTTTTAGACAGAGATGATATAATAAAGGATATACAACGATAATAAGGGACATCGTATGGCACAAGCGATAAAAATTCGTATCCATGCAACCGACTATTATAAACGAACAGACTATGCAGAGCATACATTTATTCAACTCATTGACGGTGAGGTTATTCTAGGTATGCCTCCTATACTAAAACATCAAGCTATCGTTCGCGAACTTCTATTATTGCTGGGATTAATTGCACGAGAAATCGGAGGTACAGCATTCATTGCACCAACAGAAGTCTACCTCGATATTCACAATGTCTATGAACCAGATGTTCTCTATCTAACACCTGACACAAATTGCCGATTTGAAGAAAAGCGAATTGTCGGTGCACCTGAATTAGTTATTGAAGTTTTATCCCCTAGCACAGCCAAATATGACCGACAAGAAAAATATCAAGCCTATGAAAAATATGGTGTCAATGAATACTGGATTGTTGATCCTGTGCATGAGGTTGTTGAAGTTTGGCAATTAGAAGATAATCAATTTAACCGTATGGGTGCATTTGCAGGTAATGATGTATTTACATCCCAACCACTAAATCAAGACATCAATGTAAACATCATCTTTGATGTATGAAGTATATATAATGAAGAGACCATCGTTTTACGAGGGAATCTGTTCTTAAGTTAAAAATGGAATCTCGGCTGTATGGAGTTTTCGTTGCTTCAATTGTGCCTTCAATCCAACCGCTGCCATCGCATATCCCCCTTCATCCGCATCGAGGAAATGAACCTGCCGCCCAAAGCGATCAAACACAATACAGGTCATCAAAGTATGTCCCGACACATGTACACCATAGGCAAGGTCACCTGACTGATGCCATCCCTCAAGGTAGTCTATTAATTCTTGGCGTTGTCGCACTGTTCCACTAATTGTCATCCGCAACATATCATCAAATTTTTCATGGTCAGTTGAATGATATACGGTGTCTTTATAGCGATCCCAGATTTTCTTACTATATCGCCACAAGAGATACCCACCAATTGACCACAACATCAAAGTCACAATATCACGCCATGTTCCATTGGGAGTACGTATTCCTGTTTCATATTTATAGTTTTCGGGATTAAATGCCACCATCATCTTCGCCTGATTGAGTGGATGGCGGTCATGATGCTCACCATAGATGTCATGAATTCTCTCTAAAACATCCTCATACATACGGTTACGCCCATCAACATTCACATTAAGAGCCTGAACCAGAACACTAATGACTTCATCGCTACTGGCAGGATGCTTACTCCATCGGCACTCAAAACCACTAAAATCAGCTTCTTCACCACCATGCGAAATCACTTCATACTTGTATCCGACTGTCAGCGACTTGACCAATTCATCCGCAAAGCCCAAACCACCACCAGTAAATACGGGCTGTTGAAAATTATCTGACATAAACACTTTGCCAACTTTGACATCATATCCAGCATCCACAACATCCGCGACAGGCACAATCCCAATCCGTAATTCAAGTTCAAATACATCTTTAGCTAGCTTTTGAACAGCAACCAAAGCATCGGTTGTTTGTTGACGCACCTCTGGGGGAACAACCACCGTCGCACCATCACCCCCAAAAACAAAGGGAACATCGACATTCGGAATACTATTCAATATCGCCGCAATCGTTGCCGCCCCACAGGTATTCACCGCTTTATATTTTCCATTCTTGATTGCCACTGTGGATTGACGCACATCGGTCAATGCAATCAGCCAATCACGCGGCACATCTTTATAATAACTCAAGTCGGTGATGTGTCGGATATGTGGCATCGCAGGCATATCATGATAGAAAGTCGTTTCTGGGTTACTGCTCATTCAGTGTCTCAGTCCATATTAATTATTCGTAATATTATTATACGCAAAAAATATAAGCATTAGATGATTGAATAATTGAGGTTTTAAATCAAATTCAGCTATAATGCCAATATGACTATCAAATGCAAAACGATATATGAGCATCATGACAACCAAAAACAAAATACTATTGATTGAGGACGACCGCGCCGTTGCAGAAAGCCTGATAGACGGGTTAGAGCGCGAAAACTATACGGTACAATGGGTATCAAATGGCACAGATGGCATCAATTACCTACAAGATAATACAGCGCATCTTGTACTTCTTGATGTCCGCTTACCCGATGGCTCAGGGTTTGATTGGTGTCGCCGAATACGAGAAGCAGGTAATCATCAGCCGATTATTATGTTAACTGTCCGTAGTGATGAGGTCGATAAAATCCTTGGGCTAGAAATGGGAGCTGATGATTATGTCACAAAACCCTATAGTTTTCGGGAATTATTGTCACGCATCAAAGCCCAATTCCGACGCGCTTACGGAGAATTTGCGACTCAAGATAGCAACCGCATCTATGTTGGGGATGTCATTATCGACCGATTACGTGGGGTTGTATTACGCCAAAGTGAAGAAATCTATCTCACACCCATCGAGTTTCGATTGCTCGTCTACCTAGCACAACATCCCAACCAAGCTCTCAGCCGTAGCCAAATCATGAATGCTGTTTGGGGACATGACACAACAGCAGAAAGTGAACGGGCTATCAACAGCCACATTCGTCGCCTTCGTGAAAAAGTTGAAATCGACCCAGCAAATCCCCAACTCATCCAGACAGTACTCGGCATTGGCTACCGCTTAATCCCCTAAGTTACAATCACACAATATCATGTTGTGGAATCACAATATCAATACCATCGTCCGACAATCTCGCCTTGCTATGGTATGAGCATCGTAACCATTTAACAAAGGAGTTTATCGAATGATGCGTTATAAATATCTTCTGACAACCTGCCTCGGGCTGATGTTTGTCATGAGCTTGAGCTTGTCCGCACAAGAAAATCAAATTATCACTGTTGCCTTACCCCAATTCTGGGAGATGTTGTTTGATGAAAGTCTCTTTGATGAATTTGAAGCACAATACAACGTTACCGTTCAGCCTGTTTATAGTCAGGAACAACCGACCACACTATCCGAATTTGATAACCAGTCCATCACGGATTGGCAAGATGATTTACAAAAATATGTTCAATCTGCGGATGTTCTATTTGTAGATAACAGTATCATCTCACCAGAAGTCACGCGCGCGAACATGATTCTCAATCTCAATCCCTTGATTCAAGCTGATTCCTTCCTCAATCCAGCCGATTTTTATCCAGCCATCTGGAATAGCTTTGCGTGGGATGGTAGCCAATGGGCATTACCGATTGCAGGTAGCACAACCCTAGTCGAATATACACCATCAGCATTTGATGAAGCAGGCTTGGTCTATCCATCCGTCAATTGGTCATTACGCGAATTTGGAGATAGCGCACGTTCCCTCACAGAATATGATGAAGATGGAAATGTTAGCTTACCGGGGATGTTAATTAGTCCAGAAAACCGTAGTCTCTTCTTATATAGCCTCAGCCAGCAAGCTTTCCACGACGATAGCCAACCTGATATGCCTCAATTTAATGTGGATGCCTTAACACCACTATTTGAATTGTGGAAAGAACTTGAAGATGAAGGCGTAATCGTCAGTGACATAATCCCCTATATCCAACGTCTGAACGAAATACCTATTAAAGTTGGAGTCGGTGGGTTCTTCGCAATCACAGTTGAGGCAGGTGACGAAAACACAGAAGAAGAAAATTCTACAGGATTTGATTTTGACGAGAACGCACTAGAGACAACTCTTGTCCAACTTCCAAATGCGGTTGGTGGTGTCGATGCCCAAGGTTTTGCAGTCAGTAGTGGAACAGAAAACCCGCAACTCGCTTATGACCTCACGCGCTACATTAGCGCACATCCGAATTTTGCAGGGTTTGCATTGGGTGCAGAACCAGCCCGTCGGATGTATGATATGCCAGAGATGGAAGCAGATGACAATGGCGTATCCGTTTTTGTTGGGGGTGCATCCCAACGCAGTGAAGCCGATATAAGCCTGATTCAAAGTACACTAGAGACAGGTATTTCGGCACCCGATTTACGCTTCGGGCATTATCTAAGCGCTGTTGATAGTCATATTCAAGCAGGGACAGACCCAGCATCAGCGATACAACTTGTCGAAGCCGATGCCAACAATGTTGTCACCCAAATGATGCAAACTGACCGCACTATCATTGTTGATGCACCTAAACAAATTATTGTCCCTGAAGGTGAATTTTTGCTTCAGTTTGGTATCGCCTCATTTGTTCAACCTCTACCCAATCAAATTGAATGGGATAGGCTCGCGCAAGAATTTGCAGATAATGACCCCGAAGTCGGCGCAATCCAAATCAATAGTGGGTTCATGCAAGCCAATCAAATGCTCCGCCAAAATGATTGTATCTATCAACCCACCATCATCGATTTATTTCAGCTTGATACCAGCCAACTCTTGGCTATCGACCCCTTGCTCAATGCAGACATCACCTACACTATCACTGAGCTACCCTTAACAACATTAGAGCAATTACAACGTAATGGCATCACTTACGGCTTACCACTCACTCTACAACCTGAGTTATTGGTCTATGATAAAAAAGCCTTTGAAGCAATGGGGATTCAGCTAACGCTCGATAACTGGACAATGACTGAATTTGAGAATCTACTTCGTCAATTAGACGATAATCTTGACGAATCCGCATATCCACTAGAGACAGTCAGCCCAGTCAACACACATTTGCTCATGCTCATTGCCGCACAAGGTGGACGCTTATTTGATACCTCAACCACACCTATCACCCTCGATTTCACATCACCACAAAGCATCAATGCAACCATGCAAGTGCTTGACCTCATCAAAGCTCAGCAGATTAAATATGAAAAATTGGGTGAGAGTGCAGGGTTTGACTTTGTCGCTATGGATGGTGACGCATTCGATAATATCCAAGCCAACAACTTCTTAGGCTTCTTTGATGATAGCCTCGGATTACTCCCCTATCCACAAGGCAATCAATATACACCGATTGCTTTAAATGTCGGCGCAGGGTTCATCAGTACAGAATCCGCTTATCCAGAAGCCTGTTATCGTTGGTTGAGTTACCTCGCCAACAATCCATCAGCCTTTACCGATATGCCTGCATTACTATCGACACTAGACCAACCTGCCATCCAATCCGCAATCGGCGCAGACAGATTAGCCGTCTATCAAACAGTAGCAAACCAATCCGCCCAGCCAAATGCCATCAACCCGATTGTATGGGATCCGATTATCATGCTCTGGCTGAATCGTGCCTTTGATGCCTACATCTTTGATGATGCCGATTTATCAGCTGAACTACTGGAAGCAGAACAATTCACACAATCTTATGTCGATTGCCTTAACTTACAACCTGACGAAGATTTATCCGAAGCCGATTTGTTTGAACGTATAGGCACCTGTGCGGAACAACTTGGCATAGAGTAAAGTACAATGAAGGGGTGGGTGTAAAAGCCCATCCCAACATCAATTATAGGTTTGATTATGAACACAAAACAATCTAGTGGTTCACTCATGCAGATATTCCCAAAATCTATCCAAAAACGTCTTCCACTGAGTTATGCAGGCATCGCACTCTTGGTGGCATTATCACTCGGTGCAATGTTAGTCAGCACACTCTTTGAATACTATCGCCAGCAAGAAATAAGCTACCTCAACAACAATGCCCGCAACATGCAAGCTAACTTGACCCATATGCTAGAAGCAGGTGACATAGATGATAACTTACAAACCCAAGTTAACCTACTTGCCTTCCTTTTAGAAACCCATATCGAACTCCTCCAACCCAATGGAGACATCTTGGTAGCTTCTGACGATATCACCTCTGTTATCGAATCCAATGCAGAACAACCCGGAATACGCCTCATGGTAAGAGAACTACAAGATGATGGGATGTGGGTCAGCTTAACAGAAACCATCATTGAAGCAGAAGATACACTCACAATGAAGACCCTAGAAAATGAAGTGATTGTGACAGATTTTCTTTTCGATTCTGATATGACTACACCCCTCAGCCGTACCGTTGTGGCGAATGAATTTCCGATTTTTTCAAATGAAGAAGACCGTCTACATGGGTTTGGCTTAACACAACTCGGTGACTCTAATTTTGAAAAAGCACGATCATCACAAGTGGTCACACTCCCATTATTGGATACAAAAGGTGAGCAACTCGCGACCTTAAGGCTAAGTCAAGGACCTGCTTATGGGGTCGAGATTGTCACCAGTGTGATATGGGGTTGGTTATTTGCTAGTATTTTCAGTATCGCTCTAGCCATTATTGTTGGTTACTTTATTAGCCGCAATGTCAGCCAACCATTACTACATCTGACAACTGTCACGCACCAGATGACCGATGGAGATTTTTCCACACGAGCCAACTTGCAACGCAGTGACGAATTCGGTAGCCTCGCAAAAGCCTTTAATGCAATGGCAACGCAAATTGAATCAACGATGATTACACTCAATCACTTTGTCAGTGATGCTGCTCATGAAATCAATACACCGATTACCGCACTCCGCACCAATCTGGAAATCATCATCCCACAGCAGATAACAACACTCAACGATAAAACCCTGCAACGCGCGCTGGAACAAGTCATCCGCTTACAACACCTCACCAACGGGCTTTTGCAATTATCACGTCTCGAATCAGGTGAGCAAGATAGCACCTTGCAAGCGATTCACATGCAAAGCCTCATCCATGATGTTACAGGCTTATACGCATCACGGGCTGAACAAAAAAATATCGAACTCGAATTATCCTTCCCCAATCAGGATGTGATTTACACCGCCAATGAAACCCATATCCGTATTGCTGTTTCTAATTTGATTGATAATGCGATTAAGTTCACACCAATAAATGGGAGAGTTTCGATTGTTTTAGAGGAAGCAAATAATCGTATCGACATTCATATTCGCGATACAGGGGTTGGGATTCCACCCGACCACATGCCCTATATTTTCAATCGCTTTCACCGCGCCCCCAATGTCGCTGATTTTGCGGGCAGTGGATTGGGTCTAGCGATTGTACACGCCATTATCGAACGCTATCGTGGGCATATCACCGTGAAAAATCTGGAGCAGGGCGCACGCTTTTCTGTATCGCTTTATCCGATTGGGCATTGAGAGTGGACGAACACATGATGAATGCTTGAAGACATCGTGGACATTGACTATAGCTATTCCACAATATCTAAACCTAAGAGTAATTTCAGATTCAAGAATTCATGATCTAAAGTAACAGAATAACCAACTCATTAATCTTTAGATTCTTTGGTTTCGATCAACCACATCCAATCATTATAGGCTTG
>CAYGTY010000253.1:0-8194 GCA_964352825.1 uncultured Anaerolineaceae bacterium | reverse complement strand
GACTGCAAACTGAGCAAACCCTCAATATCTCAACCGATGGTGTTATCCGCTTGTTATCATCCTGAGACTGATTCCCAGAATGTATCAAGTGCCGTCACGACATCAGATAGTTTTTCAAAATGAGGCAAACCCTTGGTAGGTGTGATACGTTCAGCCTGCCAATTCTCATATTTCGCGACAACATCAGGCAAAGTATCGAAATTGACAAAGTTATCACGATCGTAAATCACCAATGTCGGCATTGTGAGTTTCTCATAGACCGTTTGTTGAATATCAGGTGTGAAGAGTTGACCACTGACAAAGTATAGCGGTGCATATCGTGCGCCTTGCTGATGGCAGGTCAGAAAACCATAATCCATTAGTCCCTTATCGGGTTCACCTTCAAAGCTCTGTTGCAGAAAATATTTTATGCTGACACGCGTTGCCAACAAATCATAAAATGCCTGACTCCATAGCGGATTCGCCAACACATTATAGGCACTATTGCTATTACCTTCTTCACTCGCTCGCTGAGAAGCCACTTTGTTTTCGCGTGCCGTAAAACCACTGGGTGAAATCATCGTCAATGAACGAAACAAATCAGAATGCTCATGACCAGCCCGTGCAGCAAATTCATTTCCCAGTGATAGCCCAATCACATCCGCAGGCTGACCCACAACATCCGTCAAAAACTCAATGATGCTATCGGTATAGAGTCGCCAAGAATATACTTTATCGCTACGTTCCGAAAATCCAAATCCCGGAAACTCGAGCGCATAAACAGGGCGTTTCCCACGATAATGTTCAAAGATGGGCTTTAGCTCATAAGCCGACCCTGCCGCATTGATGCTGTGTATCAATACCAATGGCGTACCCTCACCTGATTTATCCGCATAGTAACTAATCTGCCGTGATGTGAGCCGTCCCATATAGGTCTCCTGCTCAGTATCAATTGCTTTGGGCAAAGACATATCATGGTCAATCTGTGTTCGACTGTAGGCAATCCACCCACCCACAACACCGCCTAATATCAATCCAATGTTCCGTAAGGTCTTTAGCATAGTGAAACCCTTCATCTGATTTACTTACATTATATATAGATTGTAACGATATGAGGTAATGCTAGGAAGAGTGACATTCATCATCAAGCCTAACATGAAATCTGAGAGGAATATTCGGGATGATAGCAAGGTTGCCACCCACCCCGCCGAAGCTGTTGCCTGCAATGAAAGCTGGTAGCTAGGGTGGGGATGGCTTTGGTTGGAAGTATCACAGAATTCAGTTACATTAGTATTGCATTGTTACGTGTTGTCATTTTGGAGAGAAAATCCTAAAATCACACCTAAGACATTGACTAGGATTCCTAGTGGGCATAGAGTGATAAATAGAATTCCAGCTAAATATGAAGCTGATTCCGAGAACAATGTTGAGATTATACCTAGAGAAATCAGTATTCCACCAATTAAAGTAGAATAACCAAAAATCCTAGCAGATATGCCTTGCATAGTTTTGGTTCTTTTATGTTTTGAAAAACCTAAGTAATAATCCAATGACACTTCTTCTTTTTGGATGACGCTAGTTCCAAATCGAGCTACGTACACCCATAAAGGTATCAGCAGAATTATAAATGGACTAAATGTCATTCTATATAACTCCTCTAGTATAGCCCAGGTGAATGAACACTTGGGCTATGAACTTAAGTTAGCGTATTAACGTTTGAAGCAAATCTCGTGCGGAATCGCAAGACAAGACTTCACCTGTTGACCCAAGAGTAGCACTTCCTGTAGGTAATGAGCCTAACGACAGTCCAAACATACTTGTGAAATTGCATTTATTGTCAAGACTTACACTAATTCCACCCCCTAAGTATACAATATCACCACTGAAATTCAGTGTAGCTCCCGAAAATTCATCCAGAGAAGCTGTAGATATGATTAAGGATGGTAATCCAGCTTGAATTGGGTCTAAACCAATACCGAAACCTCCTTCAACACCTCCAAACACTTTGCAAGTACCAATGTCTTTCGATTCATCAACACCGAACAGCAAAGCACCTGAACCACCACCTGATAGTATGAAACTACCTTCGCCTGATACGCCAAGTCCTACAGTCTTGATGTCTGCTAAAGGCACAAGTCCGAAAGTTGCTACTGTGATGAGCTTCGACAAGAAATTACCAAAATCACATCCTGTATTACACGCCTCACATGCAATAGTCTCCACCATGGTTGGAACAAGAGATGGTGTCCATGCTGGTGTCCAAGGAATTGGTGTAGACGCATACGTTGATGTAGGCGTGATTGTTGGCGTATATGTATCAGTCGGTGATAGTGACGGCGATGGTGTCAATGTGTCAGTTGGTGACGGCGTACCTGTTGGTGATGGCGATGGTGTCAATGTGTCAGTTGCCATCATAGGCGTAGCTGTTGTTGCCTACAGAGAGTAAGCGATTGGCTCTGTCCCATGTGTGGGTGTTTACACCATCGCTGGTTAGGTTGCCGTTGTTGTCGTAAGTCAGTGTATTCGTGCCATCATTGGTCATCTGGTTGGCGGCGTTGAAGGTACGGGTTGTGCCGTTGTTGTTGACGAGATTGCCAGCTAGGTCGTAGCCGTAGGAATATTCAACCGCCCCACCGTCATAGTTGGCAGATAGAAGTCTCTGTACTCCATCATAGGTATAGTCGATGCTTTTAGTCTCTTTAGCAGGCTTCCAGAATCTAGCCAGACGGTTTAAACCTCTTGGGATGGTCATACGGTTTGACTTCCTACATGTTATAAATTCTACAAAACGCCAACATGACCATATAGCCACCTAATTCTCGCCAAAAGATGCTACCCTCAATCAAACAATGCACCTTAATAACATTATACGACCGCACAAAAAAACATCATGCAATGCGGACGCGGATAAAGTGGAAAATACGTGTAAATCCCTATAATTATTAGCTTACAGTTCCGCACAATACCAAAAACCATCCGCGCAAAATGTGCAATAAGTCCAACTCGCTTGACAGATAAGAAAATTTGTTCTATTCTGAAATCATAGATGGTGGGAGATAAACAAATGGCACATATCAAATTTACACCTAACCTAAAACGCTTTTTCCCAGATTTAACTGAAATTGAAGTAGATGCCCAAACAGTATCCGATGTGATTACACAGGTGGATAATCGATGGCGTGGGCTAGCAGATTATATTGTTGATGAGCAAGGCGCGTTACGCAAACATGTCAACATTTTCGTAGGTGATGAACTCATTCACGATAAGCAAAACTTGACCGATGCGGTCACGGCGGATACGAAAATCTATATTATGCAAGCACTATCAGGGGGGTAATCCATGCGCGATAAACTGTTGTTAGGCACTCGCAAGGGGCTGATTATCATGAACAAGAACGGTCATGATTGGGCAGTCGAATCCGAACATTTTGAGGGTGTGCCTGTGTCATATGCCACTCGCGATCACCGTAATGGTACATTATGGGCATGTCTCGACCACGGACATTGGGGTACAAAATTGCATCGCTCAACTGATGATGGTGTGACATGGCAAGAACTCGAAGCCCCCAAATACCCTGAGGGCGCAACCCGTCCCCCCGATGATAAAGACCCTGCATCTACGTCATATATCTGGATTATTCAACCCGCTGGTGATGATGAACCCAATCGTATTTACGTCGGCACAGAACCAGCAGGATTGTTCATTAGTGATGACAATGGTGATACCTTCCAACTCGTCGATACACTCTGGAATCAGCCCTCGCGCAATAATTGGTTTGGGGGCGG
This sequence comes from uncultured Anaerolineaceae bacterium, assembly GCA_964352825.1. Taxonomy (GTDB): domain Bacteria; phylum Chloroflexota; class Anaerolineae; order Aggregatilineales; family Phototrophicaceae; genus UBA6055. The sequence continues at coordinate 4,429 of CAYGTY010000253.1, read as the reverse complement.
ACGTGACCACCCAGGGGTCTGCTCGATTGTGGTTGACCCCCGTGACAGCCGTCATATCACAATTGGTATTAGCGTGGGTGGGGTTTACGAGACAATCGACGGTTGTGAGACATGGACAGTCCGCAACAAGGGGCTCTATGCCGATTACCTGCCTGACCCCTACGCCGAATTTGGACACGACCCCCACTTTATGATTGCCAGCCCGTCCAACCCTGATGTCCTCTGGCAACAGAATCATTGTGGTGTGTTCCGCAGTGTTGATCGTGGTGCAACATGGGATAATCTCTCGCAAGAAGGTGGTCCTGTTTACTTCGGGTTTGCGATTGCTGTGGATGCTGAAGATGAAAATACGGCGTGGGTTGCACCTGCCATCAGCGCAGAATATCGTATTCCAGTTGATCGTGCGCTCTGTATCTGCCGTACTGAAGACGGTGGCAAAACATGGACACAGCTCCGCAACGGGCTTCCACAAGAAAATGCCTATGACATTGTGTTCCGTCATGGCATGGACATCAACGAAAAAACTCTTGCATTTGGTACAACCGCAGGCAATGTCTATGTGTCTGATGATCGTGGTGAATCGTGGCGAAGCATTGCCCAAAATCTCGCTGTTGTCTATTCAACGCGCTTTATCTAGTTTGTATTGAGCCCTTGATCATGGTTATACTATCATCGTAATCATACGAACTATCTATCCATAAATTCTTGCGTAGGGACGAACCCGTGTGTTCGTCCGCTCGGAATGAATATAGGTCATTCCCTACAGTAATTTTGGATAGACTCACAAGGAAACAAACCATGACCGACAAACCAAGTAGAAGCCAAACATTCTTTAACGAAGAGGGCGTATCAGGCTTAATCCACCGTGCCTTCACCCGTGCAATGGGCTACGACGACGATGATATGAAACGTCCCCTCATCGGCATCTGTAATACTTATAGCGAACTCAATAACTGCAACAGCAACCTCCGTGATATTTCCGAAGCAGTCAAACGTGGCATTTTGCAAGCAGGCGGATTCCCACTCGAATTCCCGACTATCTCATTAGGCGAAATCTACCTCAGCCCAACGTCCATGCTCTTTCGCAACCTCGCCGCAATGGACACAGAAGAGATGATTCGTGGTAATCCGCTAGACGGTGTAGTCTTGCTGACCAACTGTGATAAGACTACCCCAGCCGCGCTCATGGGGGCTGCCAGCGCAGACATCCCAACGATTATGGTCAGTGGTGGACCGATGCTCAATGGACATTTTCGGGGTGAAGTCTTAGGGGCATGTACCGATTGTCGCCGCTATACGACGGAGTATCAGGCAGGCACAATTGATGAAGCCACCTATCGCGAAGCCGAAGAAAACCTAGTCCGCAGCCAAGGACATTGTATGGTGATGGGAACAGCCTCAACTATGAACTCATTAATGGAAGCTCTCGGAATGGCTCTCCCTGGAAATGGTGCAATCCCAGCAGTAGACTCTCGTCGTTTACGTCTGGCTGAACACGCTGGGCGACAAATCATGCACCTTGTTGAGAAAAACATCAAACCATCCGATATTCTGACAAAAGAAGCCTTCGATAATGCGATTCGACTCCTCCATGCCCTCGGTGGAAGCACCAATGCGATTGTTCATCTCCCTGCGATTGCTGGACGAGTTGGTGTTGATTTACCCTTATCCCGCTTTGATGAACTCAGCCGAACAACCCCCATGCTGACCAACCTCAAACCCATCGGCGAATATCAGATGGAAGACCTCTTTTATGCAGGTGGGATTCCAGCGGTCATGAAGCAACTGCTTCCTTTATTAAATGGCGATGTTATCACAGTCACAGGAAAAACACTTGCCGAAAATATCGAATCAGCCGAGATTATCAATCCTGATGTAATTCGTACACTAAGCGAACCCCTCAAACCCGAAGGCGGACTCAGTATCGTAACAGGTAATCTGGCACCCGATGGAGCAGTTATCAAACACGCCGCCGCTTCACCTCACTTGCTTCATCATCGTGGTAAAGCAATTGTCTTTAGCGGTATGGACGACCTCAAAGCGCGCATTCATGACCCAGACCTTGATGTGACCAAAGACGACATTCTTGTTCTCCAAAACGTCGGACCTGTTGGTGGACCAGGGATGCCCGAAGTTGGTAATATCCCAATTCCACTCAAACTCTTACAGCAAGGCATCCGTGATATGGTGCGTATATCCGATGGGCGCATGAGTGGAACATCCTACGGCACAATCGTTCTGCATGTCGCTCCCGAAAGTGCCATTGGGGGGAATCTTGCCCTTGTCCAAACAGGTGACGAAATCGAATTGGATGTCGAAAATCGCTCGATACATCTACATGTCAGCGATGAAGAACTTGCTAAACGCCGTAAACAATGGCAAGCACCGAAACTTGCCTTCCAACGGGGCTACGGTCAGATGTACTTACGCTCAGTCAATCAAGCTCCTCTTGGTGTGGACTTTGATTTTCTGCGTGGCTCAGACCCTGCCAAAATCACTGAACAACCCAAATTCTAGATATTTATGCCACTAGGTAACGTTAACACTTATAATAGTATGTTCCTGTTATAGTTAATATATTACATTTGTTAAAATCTTGGTGGTGTAAATTATGTCAGACGAAATTATTCAGCAAGCCCGTCAGTTAATCATAAATAAACAATATGATGATGCGCGAATTAAATTGGAACAAATTTCCGATAGCCCGATAGCACAAAAATGGTTAACTAAATTAGATGAAATCGCTCCTAAACGAGATGTATTTACAGCTTTCGATGAAGAAGATATTTTTAGTGAACCCGTGTTTGAACCTGAGAAACCAAAGTCAGATACATCAAAACCAAGCATTGGTGAATTAGCGTCTCGGATTTTAGGTAATAAGGATGACTCTGAGTTAATTAGTAACGATGTAAATATGATTGTCAAAGCTGATAAAGTTACTCAAGATAATGATGAATCAAGCTATAGTAATCTTCAATTAATTATGAACTTATATAAGATTGCTGGTGCTTTAATGTTAGCTGTCACTATTTTGGGAAGTGCGCTTATTTTTTCCCAATTACTAAACACAGGTAATTATTATTATCAGCCTAGTCCAGGCACTATCGTAGGAAGTGCATTTGCATTTCTAGTTGGTGGTATTATCACTTCCGCATCTTTATATGCTGTAGGTGAATTAATTCATATTATTATTTCGATAGAACGAAATGTTCGTATATCTGCCCAATTGCAAGCGAGTAGCTTTAAACAGTTGTTGGAATTGAACCATAACATCAACAAGTCAAAATAAAGAGCTTATAGGAGACTCTTATGCTTGATGAAATTAAATCATTGATTAATCAGGGAAACAATACAGAAGCACGTCAATTACTCAAAAAGTATCTTCGAGCAAATCCAGATGATGCGGATGCGTGGTTTCTAGCAGCACGGGTATCTTCAACTAAAGAACAAGCAATCTCATGCCTCAAAAAAGTCATTGATTTAGACCCGTTTAATGATTTAGCTGTACAACAGTACAATCGTTTGACAAAGACTGATAACGTTGTACCCAAGAAAAAAAATGAAAAACAATCAATAAACAACATATTGGCCAATCCCATGTATATTGGTGGTGGAGTCATCGCCTTATTATTATTTGGATTGTTCGGCGGTGTTCTTTTATCCAACTCCAATAACAATGAAAGCTCAGCATTGCTGCCCACAATGGCACAAGATATACAAAGTGATGTAAATGATTCTTCACAAGATACAACTTCACTGCGCCCGACTCTACCGCCTACATGGACTCCCACTCCAACGAAACGAGTATCTCCGACACCTCGTGCAACCCGTGAAACGCGAGGTACAAGAGATAACCCCTATCCATTTAATGACGGATACGTTTACGGTATTCGAGGTGGAGAAGGACTTATTTCAGTTGTAACTATGGAATACGATGCTTGGGATCTTATTGAGTCAATAAATATGTTCAATAAAGAACCGTCATATAATGAACAGTGGATTCTAGTGGGTATTGTTTATAAATGTGATTTACCATCTAGTCAAACATGTGATATATCAACTTCATTTGATTTTGAACTATTAGGTAGTGATGGCACACTCTATGAACCACCTTTTGCAACTGTACTAGATAGCCTTGAGATTCAGGATACTGTATTTGGAGGCGAGACCGTATCTGGCTATATCGGATTTATAGTAGATAAATTTGATTCTGGATTCATATTAATCGCTAAACCCAATATGTTCTCAGATGAGCGTACCTTCTTCAGAACAGAATAAGAAGATTTGGGGGCTATCAATTTGATAGCCTCCTTATCAACACAACATGATCTCTACGATGAAATAAACCGACGATAACTAAACGGCTTGAGCAGTTCAGGTTGTTGACCTGTCAGTACCCATTCTGCCATGAGTTTGCTAACAGCAGGGG
>CAYGTY010000252.1:0-8215 GCA_964352825.1 uncultured Anaerolineaceae bacterium | reverse complement strand
TCATCGAGTGATTTTTTAGTAATCACAGGGACTTCAGCATCATCAGCAGGATAGCCAACAGGTATCAAAACAAAGGGGCGTTCATGCGGAGGTCGTCCCAGTATTTCAGTCAAGAACTTCATCGGGCTAGGTGTGTGTGTCAAGGTTGCTAAACCTGATAAATGGAGAGCAGATAGTAAAAACCCAACGGCAATCCCTACAGACTCTTCACTATAATAATGCTTCACTTTGACTTCTTCGCCTGTATCGGGATCTATCTCTAATTCATAAGGTTTACGGAAAACAACAATGATATAAGGGGCTTCTTCAATATGCGGTTTGCGCCAATCTGTACCCAAATGAGCTAATGCAGATAGCCATTCTTGGCTCATACGACGATCATAGCTTTCTTTTTCTTCAGCTTCGGCAGCAACTCGTATTTTATGCTTCAACTCAGGATTACTAATGACAACAAATGTCCAAGGCTGTTGATTTGCACCCGAAGGAGCAGAACCAGCTACCAATATTGCATTTTCAATCAGTTCAATCGGTACAGGTTCAGAAGAAAAATCGCGGACGGTGCGTCGTTTCAGCATCTTATTTATATAATCTTTAGACGCATTGAGTTGTTCTTCGGGTGTTAATTTTTCAAAATCTAAAGGGTGATACTGTGCATCTTGTGTCATGTGATTATCTTTCTTGTTCTATTCAAAAATATCTAAATCATGGGTACTAATGACTGTACCATTATAGGCTGACGTAATTTCCTCAACGAGTTGTTCAGGTGTCAAACCCCAAAATAGTTGATGATATAAAAGCAATAAATCGGGCTGGATATGATTCGCCAATATCGCTAGCTCCTCAGTTGAGGTATGCACACGGGAATGGTACGCTTGCCATGCCTCTGGGCGTGATTTAAACTTTTCCGACGAATAGACTTCATGAATCAGAATATCACATTCATCAGCCCATTCAATAAACTTAGGGACAGGTTTTGTATCACCAGAGATAACAATCGTTTTATCAGCCGTAACAAATTTAAAGCTATAAGCGGTTAAATCGCCATGATTTGCTGTTAAGGCATACGCAATTAGGTGTTCGTCTTCATATATAAGACCATCTTGGATAGCGTGAGCTTCGACTTGATAGCCATTATCCGTTGAGGGATGTGCATGAGTATGTTCACGGATATTCTCAGAAAATGCGAGATAAAGATGATCAATCATGGGCTTTAATTCAGCAGGTCCATAGGCTTGAACCACATCAGAGCGACCATGAATCCACGGTGTGAACATTAAATCGGGTAAACCGACGATATGGTCAGCATGTAAATGGGTCACAAATAAGCGTTTTAAGTCCGATGTTGTCCATGCAATTTTGCCAGCGGACTTAGCTTGAACAACTCGTTGAACAATGCCATGTCCACAATCTACAAGATAGGGGTGATTATCCACAACAATGGCGACACCAGAGCTAACGCGTTCAGCTTCATCATTAGGTGTACCTGTACCGAGCATTACAACTTGAGTATGAGGCATGATTACATCCAGAGGTCACGGAGATAACGAATTTTTTCGAGCAGATGGTCAGCACCGCCACCTTCATGGTCATTAAAAGCGTAAACCTTAATATCCTTTTTTGTTTGCACATGATTATACGATGCAAACACAGTTGATGGTGGGCAGATTGTATCCATCAGACCTGCTGAGTAATATGCCTGAGATTTCATCCGTACGGCAAAATTCAGCCCATCAAAATAACTCAATGTATTGAATACAGTATCGATTTTATCGCGATGAATGGTTAAATATCGGGCAATCTCTGTATAGGGATCACGGGGGGTAATATCCACCGCACGGCGAAAATGTGCAAGGAAAGGAACATCGGGCATACAAACAGCCACATCAGAAACAAGCCCTGCAGTAGAAACAGATAAACCACCACCTTGGCTTCCACCCGTCACAGCAATACGGGATGTATCGACCTCTGAACGGGTCTTAATTGCTTCAACGGCTCGCACTGCATCGGTATATAATCTCCGATAATAATATGTAGATGGGTCAAGAATACCTTGTGTCATAAACCCAGGGGCAGATGGATTCGCACCGTTTGGTATATCTGGGGTATCGCCACGTCGCCATACACTACCTTGTCCACGAGTATCCATCACAAGATAAGCAAATCCAGCCGATGGAAAAGCTAACCATTCAGTTGGATAACCACGACCACCACCATAGCCGATATATTCAACCACAGCAGGTAAGGGGGATGGACTGTTCTTTGGCACAATATACCATCCCTTAACCCGTTGACCGTCGAAACCCGAAAAACTCACATCATAGGTATCGACAGTTGTTAATCCAACATCATGGGGTTCAAAAATAGCATTTAGATCATGGCTTCGTGCAGATTCTAATGTTTTTTGCCAAAAAGCATCAAAATCATCAGGTTCTTGGCGAGGTGGGACATATCTTTCTAATTCCTGTAAAGGCATATCAAATAATGGCATAGTAATTTCCTTGAAAAATAAAATATAAAAATTGACTTATAGCGATTATAACGTCCAAATTGCGAAAAACGTATCTAAACATATATTGATAAAAGATTTGAACTAAATCAGCTAGAATGCGCGCAAAAGGCGTTTTTTTGGCAAATATATGTGGTTTATTGAGGAAGGGTGAAAAAGTTGTGTTGTGCTTGCGTTTGGGAGGGTTTGGTAGTATAATATACCTACCTATAAAAAAAGAAAAAGCGGGTTTTGCCCGCTTCTCAACAAACATTAAGGTTATGTTGGATTGAGAACTTGCGCCAACAAGTTCAAATCTAGCACTCATTACTGAGTGTACAGTTAAATTATAACACAGTTATATTGAAAATCACAAGCTAAGAATATGTTTAATTTCTGTTTAATTCAAAGGGTCAATAAGCATTAGGGTTCATAAAAGGTCTTTATGTACTTATGAAAAAGCCGTTTTTTCGGCAGTTTATGTCATATCGACTTTGAAGGTTGGCGACTTCTGTGACAAGCTAAGCAACTCTCGTCAAGTTTCGGAAAACTACAAAAAAATAGATTCTGCATGACGGGAACGACCCCAAATAAGGGTCTATCATGCAACAGAAAAACCAACTTAATATAGATGATACTTGCGCCAACAAGCTCAAAACGCTAAGAGATAGTGGGATTTCGGTTATCCCATTAAATAATAAACGTCCGCATTTTTCTATCAAATGGAAACAGTATCAAACAGCTATTCCATCAGAAGCAATCGTTAATGACTGGATTAATCAAGGCTTTCAGAGCTATGGTGTCATATGTGGGTATATCTCTCAGGGGATTATGGTTATCGATTTTGATTGCCCACAATTATATGATCGCTTCTCCATAAGATTCCCAAACATCGCAAAAACCTACACAGTCGAAACCAAGAGAGGGTTTCATCTATACCTCAAGACAAAATTTAATGTCTCATCCCGACAATTTGAGAAATGTGATATTAAGGGTGACGGTGGTTATGTCGTTGGCGAAGGCTCGTGCATTGATGAGTATATTTACAAAATTAAGAGAAACGATCCAATTAGACAAATTAGCTATCTTCACTATCAAGAAATCTTACAGTGGCTATCCCCAAGACTAGAAGTATCCGAGTCTGTACCTAAAAACGACAATACTCAGCTTGACCTCATAGCATATTATCTGGAGCAAGTCCCACAAAAAGGGCGCAATAATGCACTCTATATGGCAGCGAGACTCGCATATAGAAAAAATATTCATATGCAGCATGTCATTACAACTTTGCTAGATTCTTATATACATACAAAAGCTCAATATCAACACAAAGCTGAGACAGTCGAACAACGACGCAAAGAAGCACTTCAAACAATAAAAAGTGCATACAAAGGCACAAAACAATTATCAGCACAAAATTTGGGATTAGCCAATAGCATTCGCGAGGCAATCTTAAAAAAGCAGGGGTCAACAATTTCTGCGAGATTGCTTGATGCTATCAGAAAATTAAAATACAAAACGCAATGGATAACAGGAGGGCAACTCTGGGATTTAGCAAGAATTTATCGAATCAGTAAAAAATCCCTTATGCGAATTTTATCTGGGGACTTGTCAAAGATTGGTAAAGAGAGGTTATTCAAACGATTTGATTATGACAAGCTATATAATGTTAGTCAGGGTGACAAGAGGAAACCTAAGTCGAACATGGGTCGCCCAACACAATACATCTACAAAATTCCAGAAGATAAATATTTATGTAATATACTTAAAGTAGAAAATAGTATGAGCGATAATTTGAACCCTGATGATTTAAGGTCTGCGGGGGGGTATCGTCGGGCTTTACATCGTGAATTGATTCGTCGCTTGTCACCGATGATACGGGTGTCTTGGTTTGCTGAGCGTCTGGGTGTTCATCGCAGAACGATTTTTCGTTATAACATGCAGTTAGGTGTATCAGTCAAACCAATGGTACAGAGACAGAGGCTTACAGTAAAAGGCTTAGATGATTTGGTGGATAATCGTGACAAATGGGGGAATAGCTTTACACCGGGGGCATGGTTAGAGACACAATCAGGTAAACGCTACCCAGCAATACGTGAGATTGGGAGTAAATTTTTAGCGTATGGTCAAGCGATGATGTTGTGTCGTCAGCTACCGTCACAATATACACTACCTGAAGAACAAGGCGAGCAGGTATCTTCAATCGAATTACCAGCACATCTCAAGTCTCGCGCGACATGCCTGACATATAGTAATATCCAACAGGTTATACCACCTGATTGGGCAACCAATAAATTTGATTTGGGTGGTTATTTGGCTGTTTATAATGGCTATGAATGGACATTCCGACCACCGTTGCGTGTTGTGGCATACTCATTGGTCAAGCAGTATGAAGACGGTTTAGTTTATTTCATAAGACAGCTAAAGTCATAATTTCTTATAGTCATAAAGTTGATAAGATAAATATCAACCTGATTTGGAGCAAGATGAATGGATTATCATCAATATTATATGGATGAGGTTTATCCAAAATTAGAATTTCCTATAGTCAACGAATACCCACAATTTACATTATATAAGGAAGATGGCTATTCTTCCTTAAAACAACATCAAGTTATTATGCTAGTTGCACTCACGGGTACGGGTAAAACAACAACATTAGAAGCCTTGCAAGAGAGAGAAGGGCAGGTTATCCAAAAACAGGCTAGCATCATTCCGTCTCGGCGTGAAATTGCAGACTGGATTGTAATACCGACTGCTCAAACATTACTCGATGAGCCTATAGAAGACGTTAGTGATCGTGTTCAACGCTTTCATTACACACGGACATTTGCTGAACGTGTCCAAGGGGGGATTGCAACAGCATTTTCTTGGGTGAATGTCTCAAATGATTATCAGGGTATTATTTTGTCCGAAGGGATACGAGGCGCAAACGAATTAACTTATGCTTTATCGAATTTTCCAAAGTGGCATGTCATTGAATTGGCTCTTCATCCGATTACTCGGCTTAAACGCCTATCATCGCGTAAGAGTGATTTTGATAAAGTCCAAGTGAAAGGGGATGTTTCATTTTTACCTGATGACTTACAAGCAGAGGTGCAAGCGTTAATTGTTGCTGGTGAAGTTAGCGAAAGTGCTTTAACGATAACTGAAGCTGAATCAAGAAGTTATGGATTGTTTCCCTTTGAAGCTGGTGAACAGTATCTCAATTATCATCAGGTAGATGTAGATGATAAAACCCCTGATGAGGTGGCGCGCGATGTGTCTATAATTATGAAGGGAATTACTGATGCCGACAATTAAGCAGATAAGAGCTAGAGCTTATAATGTACCACTCAAAGGTGTGTTGCGATGGGGAAAAGCGCATGAGCTAAAGCATTTGGAACATGTATTAATTCGAGTTGAGTTATCCGATGGTGCGGTCGGATACGCCGAAGCGACACCACGCCCGACAATTTATGGTGAAACGCAAGCATCTGTATTGCACATTATTGAATATTACCTGACTCCCATGATTGTGGGACAGACTATTGATAGCTTTATGGATGTAGCTCACCTATCGGGAAAATTAGAACTTATCAAGAGTAATAATACTGCGAAGGGTGCGCTCGATATGGCGTTGCATCATGCTGTATCCCAAAGTCAGGCACAGTCATTATCTGAATATTTGAGTGTATCCCAGTCAAAAATTCCAGTCAGTTATATTGTCAGCACAGGAACATTGGATGCCGTGATGGGGGATGTTGGCGCGACTTATGAGGCAGGGGTGAGGGTTTTCAAAATCAAGATTGGCAAAGACATCCCACAAGAGATTGATACGATTCGGCAATTGATGGGACAATTTAAGGATGCGCGCTTTTATGTGGATGCGAACCAAACTTTAGATGCTGATAGTGCAGTTGATGTGTTAGATGATTTATATGATTTAGGTGTAATTCATTGCGAAGAACCATTGCCTGTTCATTATATAGAAGCGAGGCAGAACTTACACGAAGAAACTTCCATGCCACTGATTGCAGATGACTCGGCATTTACATTGGCTGATTTTCAGGTGCAACTGTCATTCAATACCTTTGACATCCTCAATATCAAGACCCCACGTACAGGGTTTTCTCAATCGTCAGACATGTTGAAGTGGTGTCGTGGGAATGAAAAAAGTGTCATGATTGGGTCCCAAGCGAGTTCGCTATTTGGATGTTTATATGCGGCGACTTATTCGGCAATGGATGGGGTGGATTGTGCGAATGAATGTAGCTTCTTCCTTAGAACAGATGCTGATTTGAATGATGCGCCACAAATAGTTGATGGCTATCTGGATATACAGGATGTGCAAACATCGATTGATAAAATGATAAAGAGCTTTGCATAATCCGAGTCTAGACAATTCCTTAACAATTGCATGCCTTGACTTTGACATAGTGTCAAACTATATGATGATGGCATCAACAACACGTAAGAGGGCGGACAAGCAATGTATCAAATTGGTGAATTTTCAAAAATCGGACAAGTATCAGGTCGGCAACTGCGCCATTATGACCAGCTTGGTTTATTGATTCCGGAGTTTACTGACCCCTCAACAGGTTATCGGTATTATAGCGCGAAGCAACTCCCACGCTTGAACCGAATTTTGGCACTGAAAGAGATGGGTTTGTCTTTGGAGCAAATCAAGCGGATGCTGGATGAAGAAATTTCACCCGAAGAATTGCGTGGTATGTTGATGATGAAGAAGGCACAAATCGAGCAGATGTTGCATGAGGAATTGGCACGAATGCGTTATATCGAATCGCGTATTGAGCAAATCAACATCGAGGGCAATATGGATAATTATGATGTGGTGCTGAAGTCTGTCCCAGACAAAAAAATCATCTCGGTTCGTGAGATTTGTGCAGGGCTTGATGATGGTCGGCGATTGGCTCAGGAGATGTTTCGGCTTTTACCAGCCAAAATTGGTCAAAAGGCGATGGGGCATTTTACAGCCATCCTCTATTCTGATTGGTTTACTTTAGAAGATATTGACCTAGAATTCGGGTTTGAATTAGAGGCAAATATTGATGATAGCCTAAATATTCCTTTATCAGATGGGAGTGCAATGACAGTCGCGCATTTACCTGCTGAAGAGTATATGTTGACTGTGACACGCATCGGTAATCCACAATTGGGGCATGGGAGTTATAGTGCTTTAGGTGTTTGGGCAGAAGCTAATGGCTATGAATTTGCGGGTAATGTGCGTGAGGTTTTTATCAACTTTATGCCACCTGAACGTATTGATGAGACGGTGACCGAAATCCAGTATCCTGTGCGCCCACTGACGCGAAAACTTCCACGCTCACTCTAAGATTGGGAAGCGAGTTGTAATTCGCTTCAAGGACTTCTCTATTATTTCATTTTCAATTTGTTAATCAAATATGCCAGTTAGGGTAGTGGGTTGCAGCTACTCGATGGCAGAATTATGTCTAGGAGACAAATCATGAGTACACTAAATTTTGACATTACCGTAAACGCCAATAAAGATCAATCATGGAAAATATTGGCAGACTTTGCAGGCATCTCTGTATTTAATCCATCCGTCCCCAAGTCTTATGCTATTAATGGCTCATCGCATACTGGATTGGGTGCAGAACGCCGCTGTGAACTCAATGATGACGGTAGCAATTATGTTGAGGAACGGATTGTTCGCTTTGTTGATGGGAAAGAATATGATGTCGATATTTATGGGGGGACGCAACTTCC
>CAYGTY010000251.1:0-8303 GCA_964352825.1 uncultured Anaerolineaceae bacterium | reverse complement strand
TGAAAACGCACCAACTATTAGAGTCAGTGCGTTATCATGCTACATTTCTCATAAAAAACCCTATTCTAGGATTTGTTACCTTGATTGCTCAAGGTTGAAGGAGAAGTATTCAGTTGTGCTATCCGCTTCCATAGCCACCTCTTTCTCCAATTGATATTACCCACACGATACTCTACTTTAGAGTATGAGTCAATTTCGTGAATAATATCACATAATTAAACGATTATTTAAGCCAATATGGATGCAATTTCTGCTATTTGTGAAGGACTTAGTGCGCCTTTGTCCATCGCACCTGCATTTTCTTCGAGTTGCTTCACTGTGCGAATCCCTGGGATTGGAATGGTATTTTCACTACGCCCCCATAACCACGCGAGTGAGCCTTGTGCAAGTGTCCGACCTCCGCTGGTGAGAATTTCGCGGATACTCGCAATCTTATCTAACCAGACGGGCGAAGGTTTGCCATCAACAAAGTAAGTCATCCATGCTTGGTTTGAACCACGAATATCTTTTTCTGCAAATCGAGAATCAGCAGAGAACTTTCCTGTCAATAGACCCATCCCCAGCGGTGAACGATTGATGCTAGCGAGGTCGTTTGATTCAATCACAGCAAGCATTTCAGGGGCATCTTCAATCACATTGAGGCGGTGTTGGACAGCAATCACATTATCCCATTGAGTTGAATAATCAGCATGAGCAACGGTATCGGTACTCCACGCATAAGCCCGAATTTTGCCTTCTGCCACGAGCGCATCCAATGTATCAAAAACTGCACCGACTTCATCTGTTGGCAAACCGCCATTATGTAATTGGTAAAGGTCAATATAATCGGTATCTAAGCGTCTTAAGGATGCCTCACAAGCCGAACGAATATAATCAGGTGAAACATCATTAGCTGTAATTTGGCGACTATCTTCATCAAACACATTACTAAATTTGGTTGCAATAAAGAGATTTTGTCGATAAGGTTTGAGGGCTTTACCAACAACACGCTCACTATGCCCTGCACCATACACATCCGCTGTATCGAAAAAGGTTACGCCGAGGTCAACTGCTCGTTCTAACATCGCAATCGATTCATTATCATCGACTTCACCCCAGCCGACAGGACTATCACCGCGCCAAAATGGTCCACCGATTGCCCAACAGCCGACTCCCATTGCGCTTACTTCAATCCCATTACGTTTAAATGTTCGTTTCATAGCTTAACCCTTAGTCTGTGTTTTTGATGAATAGAATTGAATCTTACTATCGATCACTTTGAGCATAGATTGTAATTCACAGATTTGTTCTTCAACTTGTTCACGATGGGATTCGAGTATATTCAGCCGTTGCGGAATGTTCTGGTTGCCTGTTCTTAACAATTCCGCAAAACTCTGCATATCTTTTATCGACATCCCCGTCCGCCGTAAGCAACATAAAAGCTGTATCCGCGCCATATTATCATCTGTATATATGCGATACCCATTGCCGTCGCGTTCAATTGTGTCAATCAAACCACATTTCTCATAATACCGAAGTGTATGTGCGCTCAACCCTGTCTTGTCCGCCACTTGTTGGATCGAAAACATATTCTGTCTCCTCTATGCTATTCATATCAAAGATACACCTTAGAGTGTACTCTAAGGGAAGATGAGTTTTATGAGCAAGGGTCAATCCCCAAGAGGCGTTTCTTTTTTAGGTCTTATAAGAGTGCTTGCGTACAGTCGAAATGTTTGAATTGCGGGAAGATCCAACGGGATGGCAGTCGAAAGGCACACCTATTTAAGGGTTAAGCACCGTCCAGAGGAGAACTAACATTATAAGACCGCGTAATGTCCATGCGATGGTACGTACCCAATTGGTTTTGGTTAAGCGTTGAACAACCTGTTCATCAAAACCTTGTGCCAGCTGATTATGCAGTGGGATTTGGAGCATCGCTGTTGAAATCCACACAATCACCACCAACAAAAATCCTAGTAAAACCAATGCCATTGGGAAATCTTTGGGTGGTGCAAGAATGAGCAAAAATGCCGTTCCTAGTTCAATCAGCATCGGGAACATAACAATCATCGTGATACGTTCAGCATGTAAACCTGTAAAGCGTGCGAAGTTATCTTCTCCAACACGATTAAATAAGGGATATTGCACGGTTTGCACTGTCCATATGAGTCCGACAAGATACCAAGTCACCACGACATGAACGATAACTAAAAGTTTCATTTCCACCTCAGCTTATTTGAAAACTTTTTCTATCATAACCTAGAAGTATTGGGGTGGGATGAATTATGTATGAGTTCATAACTAATGAGATGTTGAGCTTGGTTTATTGAGTAGGTGGCTTAATTGCTCTAAATTCAAATCTGCCATTGATTCAATAACTTGGTCGCAGTGACTGAAATTTGCATGACGGGTCATATCATTGGGAATCGCAATGGTATAGATATGAGCGCGTTTTGCACCCATTGCCCCTGTCGGAGAATCTTCAAAAGCGATGGCTTCGTCAGCTTGTATTCCCAACCAAGCTAAAGTCGTGAGGTACATTTTGGGTTCGGGTTTGCCAATCGTGATTTGGTCAAGTGAGACAACCGTATCAAAGTAATCATATAAACCACGGTCTTTTAGATGTCTGACCACCCACTTATCAAAGCTATTGGATGCAACTGCTAGTTTTAGCGAATGCGCTTTGGCTTGTGTAATCATCTCAAGCACACCAGGAAGTATGGGTTGTTCGTCAACAAGGTCATCGTAGCGTTGACGGCGTTTTGCACGAATCGCGACGCGGTCAACTTGTCGTCCGATTTGGTCTTCTAAATATTGATAGGGGTTAAATGTCCCCCATGAGCCAACATGTGATGACCATTTTTCGCGAGTGAGGGTTGCGCCATAATCTGTATAAATTTCTGCCCAAGATTGGTAATCTGGGGTTTCGGTGTCGATAATGAGTCCATCAAAATCAAAAAGAAGGGCTTTGAGCATCGTAAAACAACTTTTCTTAGGTCAATGTAATCTAATTGTAGCACGATAGATTGAATATTGCGGAAAGATTTGACCCACACTCGGTTCTATGCTATATTTAGTTGAAGAACTCACCTTTCCACATATTTTAAATAATCAACAGCACATAAGTGAGATACCAATTACCTCATTCTAACACTATGAATGTGCCAAATTATATTAAGTGAATCAACGGGCAATGAACAATAACCCGATAAAATGCAAACATGATACATATAGGAGATAGTGCGGCACTATGACCATTACCCCTGCCGCAGTACATTACTCAGGACATACTACATGAATATAGCAGAACTCGAAACCCAAACCCTACCGGAATTGCGTAACTTAGCTCGTGACCACAACGTACCTCGCTACAGTCGCCTTAAGAAACAAGACCTCATTATTGGATTATTACGAAAAGAAGCTGAACGCAAAGGTAATGAATTGCGTGGCGGTGTCTTGGAAGTTGTTGATGATGGCATTGGTTTCTTACGTGCTGAAGGCTACCTTCCCGGTAAAAATGATATTTATGTCAGCCAAACACAAATCAAGAAATTTAACTTGCGAACAGGCGACATGGTTATCGGACAGGTACGACCGCCAAAAGATAATGAACGATATTTCGGTTTATTGCGCGTTGATGCCGTGAATGGCTTAAACCCTAATGAAATTAAACGCCGTGATAACTTTGAACGCCTCACACCGATATTCCCTGAAAGACGCTTTAATCTCGAAACCATCCCACGGATTCTATCCACACGGATGCTGAACCTCGTTGCTCCGATTGGCTTTGGTCAACGTGGGTTGATTGTATCCCCACCTAAAGCGGGTAAAACAACGATTCTTAAAGATATTGCCAATGCAATTAGCACCAATTATCCAGAAGTCCATTTGATGATTGCGCTGATTGGTGAACGTCCTGAAGAAGTAACGGATATGGATCGCTCGGTGGATGCAGAAGTGATTGCTTCTACATTCGATGACCCTGTTCATCATCATGTGCGTGTTGCAGAGATGGCATTAGAACGGGCGAAACGCTTGGTTGAAGTTAAACGTGATGTTGTGGTGATGATTGATAGTATCACCCGTCTAGCGCGTGCTTATAACCTTGTTGTACCCACCAGCGGACGTACACTATCGGGTGGTCTTGACCCATCGGCGATTCATCCACCCAAACGCATCTTTGGTGCAGCACGGAATACTGAAGAAGGTGGTAGTCTAACGATTGTTGCGACTTGTTTGGTCAATACAGGCAGTAAGATGGATGATGTGATTTACGAAGAATTTAAAGGTACAGGTAATATGGAATTGCACCTGAGCCGTCGTTTGCAAGAACGCCGTATCTTCCCTGCATTCGATATTGAACAATCCTCGACGCGTCGTGAAGAACTGCTACTCGGTCCTGATGTCTTGCAACGTGTTTATACCATGCGTCGGATGTGGTCACACCTTGCTGAACAACCCGAAGGTATCGCAGGTGCAACCGAACAACTATTGGGTAACTTCCGTATGTATGACACAAACGAAGAATTCCTCAATAATCTTCCGGGCGGACGTTAAGCAATAGACTAAACTCTACAATATAATATTAAAACAGAAGCAGATGATTGATGTACAATTCAGTCATCTGTTTTTTGATTTATAGATTTCTTAGGAGAATTTTATTATGAAAATGAAAAATGTTATTGCAGTCATAACAGGTGGTGCATCAGGTTTAGGGGGTGCAACGGCTGAGCGATTTGTCCAACAGGGTGCAAAAGTGGTTATCCTTGACCGTGACGAAGAAAAGGGACAAGCTCATGCTCAAGCATTAGGGGATAAGGCTCGTTTCGCTCAAGCTGATGTCACAAGTGAAGCCGAGGTACAGTCTGCGCTGGATTTAGCCATCAGCAAATTTGGTGGACTCAATACCGTCATTAATTGTGCAGGGGTGGGATTAGCGATTCGTACCACCAGTAGCCGAGGCGCGCATCCCTTAGAGTTGTTTGAGACGGTTATACGGATAAACTTGATTGGGACATTTAACGTGATTCGCTTGGGTGCAACGATGATGGCTGAGAATAATCCGAATGCGAGTGGTGAGCGTGGTGTGATTGTGAATACAGCATCAGTGGCGGCATATGATGGTCAGATTGGGCAAGCCGCGTACTCAGCATCGAAGGGTGGTATCGTGGGCATGACCTTGCCGATTGCGCGCGACCTTGCACGGAACGGGATTCGGGTTTGTACGATTGCCCCTGGGATCTTTGATACACCCTTATTAGCTTCGTTACCAGAGGATGCCCGTACCTCATTGGGGCAACAAGTCCCCTTTCCATCACGATTAGGACAACCTGCTGAATATGCACAGTTGGTACAGCAGATTATCGAGAATGAGATGCTCAATGGCGAGACAATCAGGCTAGATGGGGCACTCCGTATGCCAAGCTCCTAAATTTGACATAATAAAAGCACAGGTTTTTAACTTGTGCTTAACTGCTTTGCAGGGGTATGGGTCTAACTATTAACTAGGCTATTGATCTCTTCTTACGATTTTTTCGTCTTATTTGATTTAATGCCCAAGCTACATCTTCACTCATATGATAAACAATTTCTGCACCACGAGCACGCCTATCTATTGTCCAGAGTGTAGACATATGAGACTCAAGCAAGTTAACCTCACATAACCTATTTAATAGTTTTCGGTCATGTGGTGTAAGTCCTTGTGGTCTACCTAAAATTGAAGCAACTTGCTTGCGATTGAGTGCCATCCCATAATTTGCATTGTAGGCATTCAACATTAACGCAAGTAATCGCCTCCCTGCTGGCGTTTGCCTACTCACAGATTGACTTGTTATTTGGATCAATAAGCGAGCATCTTGTTCATTTTCTTTTGTGCGAAACCATGCGTACTTTGAGCCGTCACCGTGCATAATTCTAAAAAACCACCCTAAATAGATACCCTTTATACAGAAAAAAACGTGATTTTGCGTATTTGACCACTTAATTTGACTGTAAATCAACAACTTATGATTGAATTTTGACCATTATCACTTTGTATTTGACTGCCAGCATTTGAAATCTGACCATCATCAAAACTAAGTCTGACCTACTCGAAATTCCATATACTTCATTTTACAGTATTAATAATTTGAATTTGACCATTCGAGTTTGACTGTTAAAATAAGTTATATGCACAAGTAAACCAAAAGAACTATTATCACCTTATTCATTGAGGCAATCAAAGAAACGACTTATTCGATTATGACTAAAGAAATAGATTTGTCAGAAATTGAAACAAGAACACGTTACATCACACCGAAATTAAAAGAAGCGGGATGGGACAAAGCACCTTATGTTTTAAGGGAAGAATTCCCAATTAGTGCTGGACGGGCAGTTGCAAGAAACTTAAAAGCAAAGCGAGATACCTCGAAGAAACGATTTGTAGATTACCTTCTACGATATGGGGATTCAATCCCATTAGCAGTTGTTGAAGCAAAGAAACTTTCGGTTAATGTGGGTACTGGGATTCAGCAAGCCAAGCAATATGCACAATCTTTGAAAGCTCCATTTGTTTATGTCACAAATGGTAAGGAAATCGTTGAAATTGATATGACGACAGGTACTGAAAGACGTATCAATGACTTTCCAACACCTGAATCATTGTGGGATCGTCATAATTCAGTCAAACCGCTAAGTGCTGAAACATTAAAACATCTGCAAGAACCTGCTTACTCTGATGGGAAACATACATTAAGGTATTATCAGGAAATTGCTGTAAATCATGTTATTGAAGCAATCACGAATGGGAATAAGCGTGTATTGCTAACAATGGCGACAGGTACAGGTAAAACATTTACTGCATTTCAAATTTGTTGGAAACTATGGCAATCACAATGGAATAGTTCAGGTAAGCCAAGCAAAAGACCACGAATTTTATTTTTAGCAGATCGAAACATTCTGATTGATGACCCCAAAGATAAAACCTTTACACCATTTGGGGATGCCCGTCATAAGATTACACGGGGTAATGTGTCACAAGGTAGAGAAATGTATTTCGCTCTCTATCAGTCATTGGTTGGTAATCAAGATAATCCATCGCTTTATGAACAATATAGACATGATTTCTTTGACCTCATTATTATTGATGAAGCTCATAGAGGTAGCGCACGGGATGAAAGCTCATGGCGACAAGTATTAGAATATTTCAGTCCAGCCTATCAGCTTGGATTAACAGCAACCCCACGCCGTGATGATAATGTAGATACTTATGAATATTTTGGGAATCCTATTTATGAGTACAGTTTGCGACAAGGTATTGAAGATGGATACCTTGCACCCTATACCGTGCATCGTGTAATTACTAATTATGATCGTGACGGCTGGCGACCTGAAGCAGGTCAAACAGATCGCTATGGTGAAGAAATCCCTGATCGTGAATATACAACAATTGATTTTGATCAGATCATTTCTATCACGCCGCGTACATGGGCAATCGCAAAACACTTCACACAATTTTTGAAAGATAATGAGTTAAGGTTTTCAAAAACTATATTCTTCTGTGTAGATCAAGAACATGCAGATGAAATGCGAAGAGCATTAAACAACCTGAATAGTGATTTAACCGTTCAGTATCCTAATTATGCCGCCCGTATCACATCAGATGAAGGTGATTTTGGAAAACAATTACTTTCAGAATTCCAAGACCCTGAAGAAATGCAACCTGTGCTAGTCACAACCTCACAATTGCTAACTACGGGGGTAGATGTCCCAACCTGTCGCAATATCGTGTTAGTACGTCCTATCAATAGCATGACTGAATTTAAACAGATTATTGGGCGTGGAACACGTATACGCGACGATTATGACAAGCTATTCTTCAATATCTTTGATTATGCAGGGAGTGCAACAGATCGTTTTCGTGATCCTGATTTTGATGGATACCCTGCACTGATTCGAGAAATCAAAATTGATGAAGACGGCGATGTAATTGAAGAGGAAACAACAGAAGACCGCGATCCAACCGCCCCAGATATTGAATTTGAAGATGCCAGCGCAGAAGATCGTTACATCGAATCACGGATTAAGTATTTTGTGGATGATGTCGCAGTTGAAGTTGAAATTACAGCTCATGCCATTTATGAAATAGATGCAGGCGGTAATCGCTTAAGTATTGTGCGCTATGAAGATTACACCGCAAGTCAAGTTAGGACACTTTATATAGACCCTGATGCGCTAAGACAACAATGGGTAGATAATGAATTGCGGAAACTTGTCTTACAACAACTTGAAGAAAATAATATCGACTTCAAGCGACTTGCAGAGGTGACAAATCAACCTGATGTTGA
>CAYGTY010000250.1:0-8345 GCA_964352825.1 uncultured Anaerolineaceae bacterium | reverse complement strand
GAGTTGGTGTCAAACAAAGAGTAAGACACAGCTACAAGAAGTCTGTGTAAGCGAAAAGAAGGGCGTTTGTAAGAAGACAGCAATCCAATCTGTTACAACAAATCCTTACTTAGGCGGTGCAGCAATTGTTGCCCAAGAAGGTGCGACTCTTGACTTCACAATCCAAGGTACAGGATTCTCAGTCATCAGCGATGTTGACAGCAACGGTCTAGATTTCCGTGTCTGCTACAAGCTTAATTCAAGTGGTAGTAGCTTCCCAAGTATTGGTAGCAGTGAAGAAGAAATCGCGCTAGATGGTATCGATGCTAGTGACCAACCGATTCGTGTCGGTGAAGGTGGTATCCTCTGTGAGGAACTTACAACGGACACTGATCATTGGGATGCTATCATGGATCGTCCATTGAGTAGTGGTGCACAATATGGTTTCTCATTCTATGGTATGCCCCTATCAATATATGATGTTCAAGTGATGGTTATTACATCACAAGATCAGATTTCGAGTGATGAATGGTTTACTATTGATGCAATCCAAGTCTTCTCAGATATGAGTACACTGTCTGAACTACCCGTTGGATTAACAGATGACTCTGATGAAAATATCTCTTATGAGCCAGCAGTCTTCTGGGATGAAAATGCAACAAGCAACACATATCTGAATACAGATTCGACAACAGACAATGCGGGTTCAATCGCTCAATTCACGATTGCAGGTAACTCGTTAGTGCTCTACCAGACAATTGGTGATATGACCACAGATGTACAGCTTTGTGTCATCATCAGTAATGAAAACATCCACTGTTCCGTAGAGTCTGAACGTCAAACACGTATTGCACGTCAGGTCACATCATTCACACAAGCTGGCGAACTCGTGGATACAGAAATCTGTACAAAATTCAAAAAAGGAAATTGTACAGCAACATCAATTGTTCAAGTACTCGAAAACTCACCATTCACACCAGTTGTGTTCTACGGGCTAGGTGATGAAGGTGAACATCAGATCATCACAGAAAATCGTGTTCATGGAGAAACATTCAATATTGATGCCATCCAAGTACTCGACTAACTAGCAATATCAGCACCATAACAGAAGCCGGCCTCACTGTAGGTCGGTTTTTGTTTTTACAAGTGGTACAATATCGCGCAATTTATTTTCATTCATATAGAGGATAATCGATGAATCTTCCTATTACGATCCATCCAGATGTGCAACATGCCTTAGACAATAACCAAGCTGTTGTTGCTTTAGAATCCACATTGATAACACATGGGCTACCCATGCCAACCAACATTGAAACAGCTTTGGCAATGGAGTCTGCAGTGCGCGAAAGTGGTGCAGTGCCAGCAACAATCGCAATCTTGAACGGTAATATCACCGTTGGTATTACAGCATCTCAGATTGAAGAATTAGCAAATGCTCCAGAAGGAAGTGTCCGCAAATGTAGTCGCCGAGATTTACCCATTGCAATGGCATTAGGTCAAAATGGCGCAACTACTGTCGCAGGCACAATGATTGTAGCAAATATGGTAGGGATTAAGGTATTTGCAACAGGCGGTATTGGCGGTGTCCATCGTGGGCATCCACAAGATGTATCCGCAGACCTCATCGAGTTAGGACGCACACCCGTTGCAGTCGTTTCATCTGGTGCAAAATCTATACTCGACTTACCCTTAACTTTAGAAGTCCTTGAAACACAAGGTGTCCCAATTTTAGGGTATCAAACAGATTCTTTACCCTCATTTTATTCAGCAAAAACAGATTTACCGATTGACCAAAAAATCGATAACCCAACTCAAGCAGCAAAAGTCATTAAAGCCTTACATCAATTAGAAGCTCAGCATGGGATTTTAATTACTGTCCCCGTCCCTCAAGACAAAGAATTACCAAGTGACATCGCAGAAACTGCTATCCAACAAGCCACTCAAGATGCAGATGAACGAGGGATTACAGGTAAAGAAATTACACCTTTTGTACTCAACCGCGTTAAACAGATTACCGATGGGCAGTCTATGATAGCCAACATCGCATTACTTATCAATAATGCCAAAGTCGCTGGTCAAATTGCAGTTGCATATATGAATTTAAGCAACTAATCATATCTTGCTCAACCGTCATCGCGCCTAATTCATGTAAACATGCTAGAATTTGTGCGCGACAGTCTTTTAATTTTCATCCTCTGTATCAACGATTCTCCATAACTCCAAACCCAAATCACATCCAATAATCAATGTTGCACCATCATCACTGAGTTTAACTCTGTCAGGAATACGCTCACAATCACGATATTCGCCTAATTCAAAGCTTTCTCCTGTATTTGTGTCCCAACCAACAATAATTGGCTCAAAATCGACATTTACAGCCATTACAAGACTTGCATCATGTGACAGCAAATAATATTGTGAATAGAGGTTATTTAACGCTGTCACGAGCTTGTTATCACCTGAACCTAAGTCCAACAGATTGAGATAGGTGGAATTAGGATCACTCCATGCAAAGTGAGTTCGATCATAATTAAGATGTCCAAATACAGTTGGGAATTCACCAGCCTGATACACCCCTAGTTCAGTATCAAAATCAAATAAGGTCACTTGTCCATCAAAGGTTGTTTGCAAAATCATTGGCAAGCCTATGCGTCCAATACGTATCACAGGTTGTGACGTATCGCTGATAATATCTGTTTGGTCAATGATCATTAAATCACTATTTAATTGATAAATCACCAGTTGGCTATCTATTTGCGATTCGACATAGAGAAACTCAGAATCACTACCCATCGCAAAGGGCACACCATCTAGGGTAAATGGCGTATCATTAATCCAAAATTGATTATCTATCGTATATAAAATATAAGATGTATCCTCTAAATATGCGCCGTCAATCACTGAGAAGAGTTGTTCATCATTGCTTACATATTGCCATTCTTCTAATATCTCACCTTCTGCTGATAAGCGATATAGAGACTTGTTATTATCAAATATCACGAATTCGGTTGCATCACCATTAACAATAAACCACCCGATATTTATATCAGCATCATAATCAGCATAGTTTATGACACCAACTGGCTGTAACCGTCCCACATTGTCTGCTGAGATAAGCTCACTACCTTGAGCAGAAATAACCGAAACCATCAACATCATTAAACTACAGCTTATGAGAATTCGTCCTATCCATTTTGCCATCGCTATACAAGCCTTATGCTATCCGTTATAATTTATTAGATTGTCGTTAGAAATATTATTGTACATTGGAGTGCTACGCATGAAGGCGCACGAAATTGAGCGTAAATTAGATCGTGTATTGTTACAAGTGGAAAAACCGGGACGTTATGTCGGAGGTGAATATAATAGCATTGTCAAAGATTGGGACGACATAGATGTCAAAGTTGCTTTAGCATTTCCTGATATTTATGACTTGGGTATGTCCAACTTGGGCATTATGAACCTCTATAATCAAGTTAATCTGCAAGATGATATGTTAGCAGAACGTGTCTTTTCACCGTGGCTTGATATGGAACAAATCATGCGTGACCAAGAAATCCCATTATACTCTTTAGAAACTAAACATCTCATTCGTGATTTCGATATTCTTGGCATTAGCCTACCCTATGAGCAACTCTATACCAATGCGCTCAATCTAATTGACCTCGCAGGGATGCCCGTTCGTAGCCGTGACCGTGACGAAAGCTATCCTCTCATCATCGCAGGTGGTCATTCTTGTTATAATCCAGAGCCAATGACAGATTTCATTGATGCCTTTGTTATCGGTGAGGGTGAAGAAATTATCGTCGAAATTGCCCGTGTTATGCAACAAGTACGCGATAAAACACGACATGAGCAATTACTAGAAATTGCGAAAATTCAAGGGATGTATGTGCCGCGTTTTTATGATGTGGAATACAACGATGATGGTACTGTACAATCCATTACTCCTAATGTACCAAATGTTCCTAAGCGAATTTTAAAACGTATTGTGGTTACTCTTCCCGAACCTTTCACAAAATTTATTGTTCCGAATATAGACACTGTCCATAACCGCGCACCGATTGAAATTATGCGAGGGTGTACACGAGGTTGCCGATTCTGCCATGCAGGCATGGTCACACGCCCCGTCCGTGAACGCCCTGTACAAGAAATTATGGAAGCGATTGCTAAAATCGTTGAACATACAGGCTTTGAAGAAATCAGCTTGTTAAGCCTATCTTCATCTGATTATGCTTGGGTAGAAGAACTCGCAGAAGAAGTCAATCGTGTTTATAAAGATGCGGGCTTGAGCTTGAGTCTGCCGAGTTTGCGGATTGAAAGTGCCAGTGCCGACTTGCTTGAAAAGATTGGTGGCACACGCCGAAGCGGATTCACATTTGCGCCCGAAGCCGCTACCGAAAAAATGCGCGACATTATCAATAAATATGTTCCCGATGAACAAGTGCTAGCAACAGCTCGTGATGTATATTCGCGTGGATGGCGGACAATTAAATTTTATTTCATGATCGGACATCCAGCAGAAACCATTGAAGATGTAGAAGCTATCATTGATTTATGCAAACGCACCCTGAAAGAAGGAACACAAGTTTTAGGGCGTAAGGCAACATTAAACGTCGGAGTCAGTACATTTATACCAAAACCGCATACCCCCTTCCAATGGGTCGCACAAGATACACGTGAACAAGTGATGAAGAAGCAAGCTCTACTCAAAAAAGAATTACGGCAAGGTGGGATGCACTTACGCTGGAACGACTTTGAGGGAACGGAGTTTGAAGGATGGTTAAGCCGTGGTGACCGTCGATTAAGCAAAATTATACACCGTGCATGGGAGTTAGGTTGCAAATTCGACGCGTGGCAAGATCAACATAATCATAATCACTGGTTACAAGCCTTTAATGAATTTGCATTAGAACCTGCATTTTATAATAATCGTGAACGGGATATTGATGAAGTATTCCCGTGGGAACACATTGATGCAGGTGTTCATAAGAAATTTCTACAAGAAGATTATCTCATGAGCCTCAGACGTGAAACACGCGTTGATTGCCGTGATGATTGCTTCGCCTGTGGGATTTTACCAAAGTTTGTTAAAGAGCGTTCAACAACAGAAGATTTAGCTTGGGAATGCCCACCTGTTAAACCGATTAGTGAGCGCGGTCGCAACAAAGGCACTGATGCACCTATGCCCAATGTAACCATCATCAATTAGCTAGATTACATACTTTTTATATGAACAGCGTAGGATAATATCTTGCGCTGTTTTTATGCAAACAGAAAGTCCTACTATGTCTGAATCACAAATCATCGAAATTGATGGTATTCAAATAAATGAAACGATTATAGGTGACGGTCAGCCACTTGTTATGCTACATGGTTGGGGTGCAAATATTAAGTTGCTCCAACCCTTAGCAGACAAACTTGTCACATATGGTTATCAAATTTTTATGTTTGACCATCTCGGATTTGGTGAAAGCCAAGACCCACCATACCCCTATACTATATTTGACTATGCGAATTTCTGCGTCAAATATTTTGATTATCACAAATTAGATAAAACACATATATTTGGACATTCATTTGGTGGACGCTTAAGTCTCATCCTCGGCTCAGATTATGCCCATCGTATAAATAAAATCGTTATTTCAGACGGCGCAGGTCTCGTGACACCAACACCCATTCATAAACAAATTCGTCTCAAATCTTATAAATCTATTCGCGATAGCCTCTACAAAGTCGGTGCAAAATCTCTGGCAGATGCTTTACGAGACAAATACAATCAGCGTTATGCCTCAACTGATTTCCAGCAGGTATCAGGGGTCATGCGCCAGACATTTATAAATGTTGTCAATCAAGATTTACTCGATTACGCCCGCCGCATCTCTGTTCCAACCGTCCTTATCTGGGGTGATAAAGACGAGGATACACCACTTTGGCAAGGTCAAAAACTAGCAGAGTCCATACCAGATAGTGCGTTGATAATCCATGAAGGCGCTGGGCATTACGCGTATCTCGATTTCCCTGACAAAACCGCGCGTATCATGGATGCACTATTCCAAAGTGACTAGATTGTTACATTATTACAGTCTATCTTATGTTATAGTTTGATTGGTGTTGTTTGCCCACATAATCCAAAGGATAATAAAAATGGCAACAATCAAAAAAAGTATCGTAATTAATGCTTCAACTGAGCAAATCGACGAATATGCAATCAACGCGAATACCTATCCACAATGGTTTGCAGGTGTAGAATCTGTAGATGTTGATGATATATTCCCAGAAGTCGGCGGAACAGTAGCTTTAAAATACAAATCAGCTGGTTTGACACTCGATATGACTATGAAATCACTATCAATCGAACATGGCGACCATCTAACTATCGAAATGGACGGTATGGTTTCTGGCACACAAAGCTGGAAATATGAATCAATTGATGGTGGAACAAATGTGAGTTGCACCTTTGAATATGCGATGAAAGGTGGCGGACTCGGCGCAATTGCCGATAAGTTAGTCGCAGAGCGAATGAATACCCAAAACTTAGAAAATTCACTAGAAAGCCTCAAAAAACTAGTTGAAGGTTAACCTTAATGGGGGTGCGTTCTGCAATGTGCCCCATTCCCCTTTGCGTAATATCACTCAATCGCTATAATGCCCAAGCAAATTTAAACTTGAAAGCACATTAAAGGACAAGCAATGGCAGACGTTCTGTTGCTGCTACTCACCATTATTTGGCTGGGTGGTACATGGATACGAATAGTAAAGCAAGCCCGTTTCTATCAAATCGAAGAATATATGAGTGGGCGATACTTACGTTGGCTCATAGCCGATAGAGAACGTGCATTACCCTCACGTCCGATAGGGGCATGGTTTGTTGGCTTAGCATTTGCATTCTTGATGGGAGAAGCTCCGAACTCCGTCTTACCCATTATCATTGCAATCATCGCAGGGGTCATTGCAGGGATTCCGCCATCAGAGGGTGAAATTAAAAAGGCATTTAACCGCACCCAACGTGTCACACGGATGCTTGGAGCAGCTTTTGTTATCAGCGCAATTCTAGTATTTGGCTTGAACCTCATTGTAAACGGTATAAATTTACCTGATGTCCGTGTTGTTCCAATCGCTGTCACAAGCACAATCGGCTTGATTATCTTTTTGCTAGCCCCCGTTTGGCTATCAATCGGAAATGTGCTGATGACACCCGTAGAAGGATACATTCGGCAACAATACCTCAAACAAGCAAGCCAAACGATTGAAAATATTCAACCTAAAATCATCGGTATCACAGGTAGTTATGGCAAAACCACCACAAAAAACTTCCTCAATGATATTATGGCTGTGCGCTATCGCACATATGCGACACCTAAGAGCTATAATACCTTAATGGGAGTGTCTCTTGCTATAAATCGTGACCTTGTAGACGATTACAGCATAGAATATTTTATCAGCGAGATGGGTGCATATGTCCCAGGCGAAATTGAACGTATCTGTAAACTGACCCCACCTGATATATCCATCGTGACAGAAGTCGGACCACAACACTTAGAACGCTTTGGAACGCTCGATAATGTCAAAACAGCCAAATATGAAATCATCAAGAATCTTAATCAAGATGGTGTTGGGGTTTTTAATTGGGATAATCCATATATACAAGAAATGGTTGCTAAAGGCTATCCAGATACGCGCTTGACAGTCAGCCGTGAACTAAGCCTTGAAGAAGCAAAAAGACAGCATATCACATGGCTCGCAACCGACATTGAGGAAAGTCTAAATGGTTTGAACTTTACAATGATTCATATTGAAAGTGGTGAGAAAGAAGACATTACAACACCGATTGTCGGTGAACATAACGTCACCAATTTGCTTTTGGCAACAGCCGTAGCACATCATGAAGGTATTCCATTACGTGACATCGCATTTCGCATTAGAACATTACAACCAGCAGAAAGTCGTTTGGTTGCACAAACAAGTGCTGAAGGTATAACCATTATCAATGATGCCTATAGTGCCAATCCTAAAGGGGTCATCAGCGCACTAAAAGTATTAGGAATGTACACCAGTGGTAAAAGATTACTCATTACTCCCGGTATGGTTGAACTCGGTAATTTACAAGATAGTGAAAACTATAAACTAGGAGAAATTGCCACCCAATACGCAAGCGATATTGTCCTTATCGGTTCAGTCCAAACCAAACCCATTTACGAAGGCATTCAATCAACAGATTTCAATATGGAACATGTACAAATTTATGAAACTCTATCGGAAGCGGTTGACTGGTATCAACAAAATCTAAAAACTGGAGATACGGTACTTTTCCTAAATGATTTGCCTGACACCTACTAAATCAAAAGAGGGTCGGAAACATACCC